>CANETC010000016.1 GCA_947441055.1 Cytophagaceae bacterium
ACAAAAACTTCTGTCAATAAAGCAGTGAGTGCATGCACTACTGAAGTTCGTGTGAATGTTAGCGTAACCAGTGCTGCAGCATTGGGTGAGCGTACATTTACTGTGTTTTATTCCAATCCGGCATTTCCGGGCACGATTCTGCCTTTAGGGACATTTAAGGTTGATATTGTCGGTCCTTTTTGCAATACTCCTGAAGGCCAGTTGTCGCTTATGTTTGCTCCGGTTTCCATCAATCCGGTTGTAAGTCCTTTGGTAGACAACAAAATCTATACGCTGGCATTTACCTCCAATCTTTTCAGGATTGCCCAGCCCGAGGCGACCAACCTAAGCTGCCAGAATTCGGTGACCTTATTTCTGTACCACGCTGCAACAAGTGCAGAATTAAGTAATCTTGACCAGTTGGCTGCCAACGACAACCTCGAAGAACTGGCAACTCCTACCGGTGTTTTACGCCACAATGTTAACATAAGCAGGATTGGCAATACACTCAATTGCAGTGTGCCAGTTTCCAGAACTTTACTACCGGCAGGAAACCGCTTTTACCGTATTGGAAAGCGCATCAGTAAGGAAAATGAACAAGATCCTTATGTTTTCAGTTCTGTGCTTTCGTTCACTGTAGCAAACCTTCCTCCGGTTGCAAAGGCCGGCCTCGACAAAACTATTTCTGGCACATCTACCAGTCTTTCCGCCGAGGGCAGTACCGATGACAGAGGCATTTTCAATTATTTCTGGAGCACGGTATCCGGTCCGGGAAGTCCGCAAATTGCCAGTCCGACCTCAAAGACAACAACGGTCAGTAACTTATCAGCCGGAACCTATGTTTTTCGCGTAACGGTTAGAGATGCCGATGCAGCTTCAGCTTCTGATGAAATGAGTCTTATTGTTAACGCTCCACCTGCGGCCCAACCTGACCTAATTGTGGAAGGCATTAGCCAGCGCCTTTTCGGCGGCGGCGGTGGTACGGTCGGAGACGGGACCTTCAACTATTACTTGCTACCCGGGCCTTTCTGCACCGGCCTTCCGCCCCTCACCAGTTTTACACAGGCAGGATCCTTACCCAATACCTTTGCCAGCATAGCAGACAGGCGGATAATGAAGCTGGATTATAACCTGCCTGATATGAGAATTTACATTAAAAACCAGGGTTCAGCAGGTACTGGTGTAGGCTTCCATGTAGAAATGTTTAAGACTACCTCCACCGTTGCGTTGAAGAGTTTTATCTCTCCTTCCCTTGCAGCAGGGGCTTCTTCATTTGTAACCTATTCGGGAAGAGGCGTTGCTCCCATATATCGCTTCCCCGGGTTTGATACGGATGATCCCCGCTTCTGTTATGTGAGGCAGGAAATTAATCACAGTTTTCCTCCTTCCTACGAATTAGAAAATCCCCAGCTGAAAATCATGGTTGATAGCCGGACAGTAATTACGGAATCAACCGAACCCAACAACGCTACTACCGTAAACTACACTACCAACCCGATTATCCGGTAATTTCTGAAGCTTGATTCTGTGTTTCAGCTATTTTTGCGAAGAACTTAAACGGAATATTCACCTTTGTTTTGACTTTTAATGCTGGATAAGCTTTTACATTTTTTCAAGACCCCGGCCTGGATTTTTGCTTTAGCCCCAGCCGGGGTTTTTTCACAAATACCCGGTCAGTTGCCGGCTACCTTGCCTCAGGGTGCCGAATTCCGCTATACCGAGTTCGCCATACCGGTTTCGCCGGCACTCTCTCTGCTGAATGCCGACCCAAGTATGGTGGGAATGCCTTCTGTAGTGCGGGACTTTAAGGTAGACTGGTCTTTTAAAACCTACCGTCTCACACCAAATCTCTGTCTGGAAGCAACGCCCGTCTGGTCCTTTTTGTACGACCGGCCTCAGAATTCCTATTCGGCCTACCAAAAAGCTGGCTGGCTGATGCGACGGCTTTCCAGTACCAATTTATCGATTGGAACCATTGCGCAAGACACCCTCCGCGAAATGGCTTGGGCCGTAAAAATCAATCTCTTCAGTCAGAAAGATTTTTATGCCACCAAAGAAGTTTTTCAGATTGGAAATCAAGACATCCAGCCGATGAGAGACACCCTGGCTGCTCAAATGCAGCGGCTTGTGGATTCGCCCGATACTGCCAGAACTGATGGCGGAAAATTTGAACGGGCCTATAAAATTTTCAATATGGAACAGCAATTGCAGTCCATAGACATACAACTTAAGGACCGGAGCAATTTTATGCGGGGAATTTTCATGCGGCGCTTCTGGAATTCAGCCAGCCTGGATCTTGCCTTCGGCAAAACCTTCCTTTATCAGGGCGACCGTATTGACAGCCTGCAATTGAAGCAACAGGGATTCGGCGTCTGGCTAACCGGAGGAATCGGACTGGGTGATTCTTGGTTTCTTTCCGGGATGATAAAAAATGTGATGTTCAACGAAAAGGAATTCAGTTTTTTCCGTGGCATCAACATCCGCTATGGCAATGTAAAGTTTAATTTCTTCGGGGAAATGGTGCTGCAGAATGACCAGCGCCGGCAAACCAATTTTGAGACCGGTGAAAGATTGCTGAAAAACGATGCCCATGTGCAACTGGGTTATGGTGGTTCTTTTCGCATCGGAACTAACTTGCTGCTTAGTTTCGGCCTTCGCACCATTTATGACCGGAATCTCAATTTTCGTTCCCTGCTTCCTGTGGCCAACCTTTCCTGTCTGATGCGGTAGCAATAATCAGGCCCTTAGGATTGCAACATCGGAATTTGATTGAAAACTTCGTTTATTCGCAATCTCCTGAGGTTATTTTCAGCATGTCTGTTTTGAAGGGAAAGAAAATACTTCTTGGCATTTCTGCCGGAATTTCTGCTTACAAAAGTTTGAGCTTGATCCGGCTTTTCAAAAAAGCAGGTGCTGAGGTAAAGGTCTTGCTCACGCCGCCTGCCGAAGCCTTTGTGGGCAAACTAACGCCTGCAACGCTGGCTGATTCGCCCGTTCATTCTGAATTGTTTGATGCTTCTAGCGGCGAATGGACCAACCATGTGCAACTCGGTTTGGAATCAGACCTGATGTTAATCGCACCCGCAACAGCTTCGACTTTGTCGAAAATGGCATCTGGGCAATCAGACAATCTTTTGCTGACCACTTATTTATCTGCCCGTTGTCCGGTTTGGGTAGCACCTGCCATGGATCTCGATATGTGGTTGCACCCGGCTACCCAGCGCAGTATTTCCCAGTTGGTGAGAGATGGCGTTCGGGTAATTGAACCTGCAGAAGGCGAACTTGCCTCCGGACTTGTAGGCAAAGGCAGAATGGAAGAGCCCGAAAATCTCTTTCGTTTAGTCGAAGATTTTTTTGCTTTGCCCAAGCCATTTTCAGGAAAAAAAGTACTGATTACACTCGGACCAACCCGCGAGGCTTTGGATCCGGTTCGGTTTATTTCGAACCATTCCACCGGTAAGATGGGTGCAGAAATTGCGAAATGTCTGCTATCAATGGGAGCGGATGTGCACATTGTGGCGGGTCCGGTTTCTTCTGCCATCCTACCTTCTGGGGCGCAAGTTTTACATGTTGAGTCGGCCATTCAAATGCATGAAGCAGCCATGCAGGTTTTTCCGAATATGGACATCGCCATACTTTGTGCAGCTGTAGCAGATTACCGCCCTGCCGAAGTTGCCAGCCAAAAAATCAAGAAAACAGGTGATGAAATGGAAATCCGTCTGGTAAAAAATCCGGACATCGCAGCCTCATTGGGGGCTTCGAAAAAATCTGGGCAATTTTTGCTGGGCTTCGCGCTTGAAACCAACAATGAGCTGGAAAATGCCCTTTCCAAATTACAGCGGAAGAATCTGGACGCCATTGTGCTGAATTCGCTTCAAGATCCTGATGCAGGCTTTGCCGTAGAAACCAATAAGATTACCATTCTGAGTGCCGCTGGTGGTACTTTTGCATACGAAACCAAGACCAAAAAAGAAGTAGCCCATGACATTGCCGAGTTTATTCAGAATGCGATTGCCTAAGTGCCTGCTTTTCGTGCTTTTCCTGTTTTTGAGTTCGGGAATACATGCACAGGAACTCCTTTGCGAAATCAACATCAATGCAGCTGGTGTTCAAAGCGTGGACAAGCGTGTGCTTGACGACATGAAGCGGGCCATCAAGGATTTTATGAACCAGCGTCGCTGGACGAACGACAATTTCAAAACGGAGGAGCGGATTAAGATGACCATCGCACTTAGCCTTTCCGGAACTGTGGGAAATTATACAGCCACCGCCCAGATTATCGCCTCCAGGCCGGTTTATGGCACTTCCTACGAAACAAAGCTTATCAACTTTCTGGATAAGGAATGGGGTTTCAATTATGTGGAGGGCCAGCCACTGGATTTTCAACCCGGAACTTTCTCAAACAACCTCACTTCTTTGCTCGCCTATTACGCCTACATCGTGATTGCCTTGGATTATGACAGCTTCTCGAAAGAAGGTGGAAAAAATTACTACCAGCTTGCCCAGCAAATCGGGCAGAATGCAAGTCAGGGCGGACTCAAGGGCTGGAGTCAGTTTGACGGAACAAATACCCGCTATTTCTTATTGGAAAATCTGATGTCTGCGCAGTTTCTCGGTTTTCGGGAGGCATTGTATGATTATCATCGGAAAGGCCTGGATGCCTACACCGAAAAGCCGGAAGATGCCCGCGGCTTTTTGCTCGAAGTTTTACGAAAGCTAAAAGTGGCATTTGAACAAAGGCCCACTTCAATTTTTGTGAAGACTTTTATTGACATGAAGGCGCCAGAATTCATTCGAATAATGAAGGAGGCCACCAAGCCGGAGCAAAAACAGGAAGCTTATACATTGCTTTCTGGGATTGATCCCCAGAATACAGATGCTTACGGGGAATTAACCAAATGATTCGCAGCAAAGTTTTGCGCAATCATCCCGGCACCATCCATTCCTGGTGCATGTACGATTGGGCCAATTCGGTTTATTCCCTGATCATCGCCTCCACCTTATTTCCGGTTTACTTCAACCGAATTGCGGTAAATTCTGAAGGCGGTCAGCTGGTTGAATTTCTCGGTTTTGAGGTGCTCAATTCGGCGCTTTTTTCCTTTGCTGTTTCCTTTTCTTTTTTGCTTGCCGGTGTACTTAGTCCATTCCTTTCGGCTTATGCCGATTTAAGTGGATTGCGGAAACAATTCCTCCTTTTCTTCTGCTTTTTGGGTTCTGTTTCCTGTGGCCTTCTTTTTTTCTTTACCTCTGGCGAATTGGAACTTGGTATCGGACTCTTTGTGCTCGCAGCAATTGGTTTCAGTTCTTCCATTGTTTTCTACAATTCTTTTCTTCCGGAGATTGCCACCCCCGATAACTATGAACGAGTGAGCGCCCGTGGTTTTGCCTTGGGTTATATTGGCTCTGTTATTTTGCTTTTGCTGATTTTGGCGCCCTTATTTCTTGTGCCGGGCGCCGGAAATTCACTGGATTTGATATGCCGGATTGGCTTCGTACTAACCGGAATCTGGTGGTTCTCTTTTGGAATTTATGCCATGAAGGGACTTCCGGCTTCGGAAGGAGGATTGGGGCTTTTCTGGTCTGTAAAACCCATTACCGAAAGGCTTGGAATTGCGATGAAACTTGTAAGCGCTACATCGGGTTTGCCCAGATTTCTGGCTGGCTTCTTTTTTATGAATATGGGTGTGCAGACCATTATGTATCTGGCTGCCATTTTCGGAGAGGTCGAGTTGAAATTGTCTTCCGAAAAACTCATCGCTACCATTTTGATTTTGCAGGTGCTTGCCATTGCAGGTGCCTGGCTTTTTTCCCGGGTTGCTAGTGGTCTTCAACCTTTGGGCGCACTTTTGTTTGCCTGTGTTTTGTGGGCAGCAATTTGTGTGGCAGCCTATTTTATCAAAACTGAAACCCAGTTTTATTTTGTTGCGGCTGCGGTTGGTATGGTGATGGGCGGAAGCCAGTCTTTGCTCAGAAGTACCTTCACGCATTATTTGCCGGGCAATGAGCACGGGAAATCTGCCTTATATGGTCTTTACGATTTACTGGAAAAATTCTCCATTGTTCTGGGCACACTGGTTTTTGGTTTGATCAACCAGTGGACAGGAAATATGCGCGACTCAACCCTGGTGTTGGTTGTTTTTTTCGCCTTGGGCGGATTGTTTTTCCGGATGAGGAAATCCTGAAAACAGGGAAGTGGCTTCCGATTAGATTACCACATTTACAATCTTCTTAGGCACAACAATTACCTTTTTCGGGGCCTTGCCTTCTAGCCATTTCTGAACTATTTCCATGGCCAGAATATGCTTCTCAATGTCAGCGCCCGGCATATCAGCAGGGAAACTAACCTGAGCGCGAACTTTTCCATTCACCGAAATCGGGTATAAAATTTCATCATCCACCAGCAATTCAGGTTTGAAATCCGGGTAGGATGAATTGGTTACCGAACCCGGCATTTTACTCAGGTGCCAGAGTTCTTCGCTGATGTGTGGCGCAAAGGGAGCAACAAGTTTCAACAGTTCGGTGAGAATGGCCTTGTTGCGGCATTTCATGGCAGAGAGTTCATTCACGCAAACCATGAAGGCACTCACTGAGGTATTCAGACTGAGGGAGTTTATGTCTTCGCCGCCTTTTTTAATCGTTTTGTGAAGGACTTTCAGGGCCTCTTTCGTGGGTTCTTCATCCACAAAATTTGCCTGTCCATTTTCGATGGCAAATAAGTTCCAGAGTTTTTTCAGGAATCGGTAAACGCCTTCGATTCCATTGGTGTTCCAGGGTTTGGATTGCTCCAGGGGTCCGAGGAACATTTCGTAAAGGCGCAATGTATCGGCACCGTATTCGGCACAAATATCATCCGGACTTACCACATTGTATTTCGATTTCGACATCTTCTCCACCTCATAGCCGCAATGGTATTCTCCTTTTTCAAGTTCGAATTCGGCATCAGCAAAATCAGTTCTCCATTTTCGGAAACCCTCAATGTCGAGAATGTCGTTCTTTACCAGGTTTACATCCACATAAAGCTGGCTTACTTCTCTGCCATTAATCAATCCTTTGGAAACAAATTTTTTCTCTCCGGCAAGCCTGAATACCACACTCGACCGGCCTTGAATCATGCCTTGGTTAACCAGTTTTTTGAAGGGTTCTTCCGTGCTTACAAAATTCAGGTCACGGAGAAATTTATGCCAGAAACGGCTATAAAGCAGGTGGCCGGTAGCATGTTCTGTTCCACCAATGTAAAGATCAACCTGCTGCCAGTATTTTTCAGATTCTTTTGAAAATGGCTCCAGCTTGTTTTTTGGATCCATGTAACGCAGAAAATACCAGGAAGATCCGGCCCATCCGGGCATGGTGCTGAGTTCGTAGGAAAGCGTATTCTGGTATTTCCAGTCTTTTGCCCTTCCTAATGGTGGTTCGCCAGTTTCTGTGGGCAGAAAACGGTCGATTTCAGGAAGCAAAAGCGGAAGTTCATCCTGCTTCAGAGGCTTTGGAATTCCGTTTTCGTAGTAAACCGGAACCGGCTCGCCCCAATAACGCTGTCTGCCAAAAATGGCATCGCGCATTCTGTAATTTGTTTTTCCTTTTCCTACGCCATTTTCTTCTGCCCATGCAATGGCTTTTCCCATGGCTTCCTTCACAGGCAATCCGTTCAGAAATTCCGAATTCACCATGGTGCCTGCTTTTGCATCGAAATCATCCGCAGAAATATCGGTATGCGTACCTTCCTGCACAGGAATTATTGGCAGGTTGAAATGCTTTGCAAATGCATAATCGCGTGTATCAGAGCAAGGTACGGCCATTACTGCGCCCGTTCCATAACCAGCAAGTACATAATCGGCAATCCAGACCGGGATTTTTTTGCCACTGAATGGATTGATGGCATAGGCGCCTGTAAATGTTCCTGAAATGGTTTTTACATCTGCCATCCGTTCCCGCTCGGAGCGACTCGCAGCGGCTTTTTTGTAAGCCTCAATTTCAGTCCTTTTTTCGGCGGTGCTAATTTGATCAACCAGCGGGTGTTCGGGCGCCAAAGACATGAAAGTAGCCCCAAAAATGGTATCGATTCTGGTGGTGAAGACCTCTATTTTTTCCTCGTGGCCTTCAAGCTGAAACCAAACTGATGCACCCTGAGATTTTCCGATCCAGTTGCGTTGCATTTCTTTTACCGCATCAGACCAGTCCAATGTATCGAGTCCCTGAAGTAGGCGCTCTGCATACGCTGAAATCCTCAGGCTCCACTGGAGCATTTTTTTCTTTTCAACAGGAAATCCACCCCGCTCTGAAAAGCCATCTTTTACCTCATCATTTGCCAGAACTGTGCCCAAACCCGGACACCAGTTTACGAAGGTTTCGGCTACATAGGCGAGGCGGTACATCAACAAAATTTCAGCTTTCTGTACCTCAGAAAAGGAATTCCATTCGCTGGCACTGAATGTTGGACAATCCTCATCAGTCGCGGCAGAAAGGTTCGCGTTGCCTTTTGATTCTAAAACAAGGATGAGCTCAGAAATGGGCTTGGCTTTGTTGGCAGCCTTGTCGAACCAGGCTTCAAAAAGCTGAAGGAAGATAAACTGGGTCCATTTATAATAGTCGGGTTCGCTGGTTCTGACCTCTCTTTCCCAGTCGAAACTGAATCCTATTTTTTGCAATTGCCCCACATAACGGGCGATGTTTTCCGTGGTTGTTTTGGCTGGATGTTGTCCGGTTTCAATGGCGTATTGCTCCGCCGGAAGGCCAAAGGCATCGAAACCCATCGGATGCAGTACATTGAAACCTTTCGCCCTTTTAAAACGGGCTACAATGTCTGAGGCGATGTAGCCAAGCGGGTGACCAACATGCAAACCTGCACCCGAAGGGTAGGGAAACATATCGAGTACATAATACTTGGGTTTGCCGGAGGTTTCTGATTCTGTTCGGTAAGTTCCGTTTTCAGACCAGGTCTTCTGCCATCTTGGTTCTATTTCGGAGGGATTGTATTCCACGGATGCGCTTTCGTTTTCGGAGGAAGCGCAAAGGTAAGTCTGCCAGCCTGAAGGCGGAAGGAAATTTCAGTCAAATTGAAAGGCGGGCTTAAATTCTGCTGGAGTGCAAATCAAGTGTCCTTTTCACAAGCCTGCTGCATTCCATTTCGTTGGCCCAATTCAGCGCTTCTTTTCTTAGCGCTTCGTATTCGCTAGGATTGATTTTTGCAATCTTAGATTGGAGGTCATTCCAGTTTTGATATGAAATGCAGTTAATGCCGGGAACCAAACCATGCGGGGCACTATTAACTGGTTTGTCTTCCAGATTCCGAAAACAAGGAACAGCGCCATTCGCCGCAATTTCATAATGACGCAGGCAATCCCAGCCGCCTCGTTTCATGGTGATGCCAAAACGCGAAATCTGAAGATCGTGGTAATAATCTTCCTCCCTGGAAAATGCGTAAGAAGAAACAGCGCCGGGTACATTCTGGCACACTTCGGGGTCTACAATATGGCGACCGAAATCCTTTTGTTTTTCAGGTCCGGATCCGGTAAGAATTTTTATTTCTGGTATTGAAAAGGAAATTGGAAGGAGATTTTGAGGAAGTGCAATGCGGGCTGCAATAGATTTTGGTATCAGTTTGAAAAAACGATAATAATTGGTCCTGGCCGGAATGATTTCCCTTTTAAAATAATGGAAGCTTTTTTCTGGCTTTGGAAAGAATAGCGAGTAAGGCTTCTTCCATGGCGCGAAATAGTAAGGAAAAATGGCCGGCGTGTCTTCCCCGTCCAAAATGATGGTATTGCGAAAATTCAGATGGGGCCTGAGTTTCAGAAACTGGGAGGCTTGCCGGTAAATGTCCCCAAAAATAATCAGGTCAAATTCTGAAACATCCATTCCATCCTTGAATTCAAGGACATTTTCCGCATTCAGAAGATTGTATAGCGTAAAGCCAATGCCGTGCATGCGGCTGTTGTCCAATGCTTGTTTGTAGATAAATTGATTTTTCGGCCACTCCCAAACTGAATTGGGGTACAGGGTTTTTAGCCCGATGAGAAAACTATCGGATAAGAAGTCGTTTTTCGGACTGTTCAGAAATAGGATTTTAGGCAAGGCCAAAAGTTAAATTTCAATTACGAATGACGGGTAAACTTAGCTGTAAATCGCGATTCCTTTCAAATTCAGGTCTTAGCTAAGGTTGGAGGGAAAACAATTAGGATTGGCCTCAGGGAATTTCTCCATGTTTTTGATTTCTTTTGCAGCACGCCTTTGAAATAAAATGAATCAGCATTCGATTGAAGAACTAAAGAGTACAGCAACTCAAATTCGCCGCGACATCCTACGTATGGTCCATGCCTGTCAGTCGGGCCACCCCGGTGGTTCTCTCGGTTGTGTGGAATACATCCTTGCCCTGTATGGCAAAATCATGAAACATGATTCCGGATTTAAAATGGATGGACCAGATGAAGACCTCTTTTTCCTGAGTAATGGACACATTTCCCCGGTGTGGTACAGTACATTGGCTCGTTTCGGGTATTTTCCTGTGGAGGAGCTGAGCACATTCCGTCGGCTTAATTCCAGATTGCAAGGGCATCCTGCAACGGAAGAACATCTTCCAGGAATTCGGGTAGCCTCTGGTTCTCTTGGTCAGGGCCTTTCCGTTGCTTGCGGAGCGGCACTTTCCAAAAAACTCAATGGCGACCAGCGAACAGTTTTTGTGCTGATGGGTGACGGCGAGCAACAAGAAGGTCAGGTTTGGGAAGCGGCCATGTATGCGGCCCACAACAAGATCGACAACCTCATTGCAGCCGTGGATCTCAACGGACAACAAATCGACGGACCGGTGGATAAAATTCTAAGCCTTCTAAGCTTGAGGGCAAAGTATGAGTCTTTTGGATGGGAGGTTCTGGAAGTTCAGGAAGGAAACAATATCGAAGCTGTAATTTCTGGTATTGAGGCGGCGCAAGCATTCCTCGGAAAAGGGAAACCGATTATGATTTTGTTAAAAACCGAAATGGGATTTGGCGTTGATTTTATGATGCACAGCCACAAGTGGCATGGTGTAGCGCCCAATGATGAACAATTGGCTACGGCTTTGGCGCAACTTCCTTCCGAACTCGCAGATTACTAACCTTCTTTTATACCAATGAAACATGTGATTTCCATTCTGATGATTGCGGCCATATCCTCTGGATTTGTGCTAAAGCCGAAAAAGCAAAAAAAATCTGCTTTCCCTTTCGGCACCTGGATGCGAAGTCAGGAAGAAGACAAGGACCCGAATGCCTCGTGGCTTTTGTACCGGCCCGATTCATATAAGTTTCCGCCAGCAAGAGGAAGATCGGGTGTCACGGTTTTAAAAGATGGCCGCTTTGCCTTGCTGGGTCCATCCGCGGTGGATGGCCATGACACAAGTTGGGGAACCTGGAAGCGCGAAGCAAAGAACCGATTGGCCGTTTCAGTTTCTGGATCCGCTTTTAAACAATTGAACTGGAAAGCGTCAAAACCCGGAATTCTGCTCATTGAGCTGAAATAAGTGCTTAGGCAATTTCGGCTTTTGGCTGAAAGGATTATTTGAGCTTGATTTCAGGAGTAGTTTTTGCGATTCTCCGATTATTAAGAAGGGTATATTTATTTTGCTTCATATTTCTCAATTTGCCCCATCCTTGTATTTTGAAATTCTAACTTGATTGGTTCTTTCAAATTAGGATCTCCATGAGTTTGATTCTTGGTTTGAGATTATAGAAGGATTTTTGATTTTTTATTTCCGATGAATGCCTTAAAAACAAAAATGCAAACGCAGTTTTTGCTTGCAGGAACCTTGATTTTTCTTTTGGTTTTGGTGGTTTTTGGCTTCCTCGGGTATTGTAGTTTTCCCAATTCAGATGATTTCATAATGGCTCAGGATACCAGCAAAGGGTTTTTCTGGGCCTTGATTTATTGGCTGGGTTTTTGGCTTTCCTCTTGGACAACTGCTGCAACCGAACTGAGTATTCCGCTTACTTTTGGTTATTATGATTATGGCTTGCCGTTTTATTTCTTTATCAGTAGTTCCCTTTTTCTTTCATATTTTTTTCTTTTCAACACCCTTACGGGGAATTATAAAACATCATTTGCAGCTACTTTTTTACTTTTTTCCATTTACCTCATTTATGTCCCATTTGTTGCCGAGGTATATTTCTGGACAATCGGGGCACTCGTTTATACTTTACCGATGGCTGCTTTATTTTCATTCATTGCGCTCCATTGGACCAGTAATAAGAATCTCTTAAAAACTACTCCGGGCCGGGAAAGGGCTGTTTTGCTTGGACTGATTTTCATTTCAGGTATTTGCTTCGGGATTATTTTTAAGAGATTTGGGTTAACCGGAGTTGTTCAAATTCTCGACAAACTCTTTCCACCCAATTACCTTTACTTCTATTGGATTTTGGGCTTCTCCGCATTGGTTGCCTTGTTTTTTCTCGCCAAAAAATACTTTTATGTAAACCATGTTCTTCTTGGTTTATGTGCATTTCTTGTTGTTGGAATGAGTCCACAGGTTGCACTTTTCTTGATGACATATGTGGTTTTGTATATGGCATTCGAATATTTTGAAAACAGGTCGATCAGCAAATACAGTGTGTATTTGTTCCTGGTAATGTGTGTCTGCTTCATAATTTTGATGAAGATGCCTGGCACTGCAGGCAGAATGAGCCTTACGAATCCCAATGTCAAAAAGGATTTCCTTTACTACTTCAATGCAAATCTTTACATGCTAAAAGTCCATTTCTGGGAGAGTTATGTTGGAATTGGGTATTTGATAACAATTGTTTTGGGGCTCATTATTCAATCTGTTTTTTACCCCATCGGTCGATTCCGAAAAGAAATGCCGGCTTTTTTCCTGCTTTCTGTTTTCTCTCTCCATTTTTTATCAATCGTTCTTTACCATTTTTCAAATGGGCATTTTCCTTTACGCTTGTCTTGCAATTTTATTGTACTGAACTTCCTTTTGTCTTTTGGGATAGGTTTTACTCTTGCCATTCCGGAAAAAATGGCTGGGTTTTTTCAGAAATGGTCGATTCAAACAGCCCTACTGGTTATTGTCTTGCTTTTTGGATTATCGCCAAATTTCCTTCAGGCCATAGAGGAAGTTTCTTCAGGAGAGGCCATGCGTTTCAGACAATATAAATTGGCTCAGTTTGAAACAATTAAAAATTGCCCATCGAAAACTTGCCTGGTTCCTTATGACACTTTCAAGCTTAAATTAATTCCAAACCAGGATTTTATTTTTCCGGATGAAAAGGGATTTGTTTTGTCCCACAAGTATTTCATTTCAAGATACTTCAAAAAAGAGTACATAAAGTATGATCCGGCCACTTTACCAAAAAAGTCAAATTTCAATTCAAATAATTCGCATTGAAATTTTGAAAAAAGGAAGAATTTGGGGACTCTAAGCACAATTCAAAATTTATGAGAATCAAGTCCCAACATTGGAAATTTGTATTGTTGGGTCTGGCTTTTATGTTGCCATTGGCGTTTCTCTGCCTCTTTTCCCATCCGGCCGCCGATGATTTTCCGATAAGCCACACCGCCCGGGATTGGGGTAGTTATACCTCGGTAGTTGGCTACTACAAATGCTGGAGCGCCCGCTATACTTCCATCTTTCTTATGTCCGTAAACCCCTTGGTTTTTGGCTCATTTTTTGGCTACAAGCTGATTCCGATATTGGTAATGGCTGGCCTCTTTTTATCTGTTCGCTTCTTTCTAACAGGTTTGTGGGGAAGCGGAAAGTCCATTCTTCCACTTGCAATTTTAATGACCCTTGTTTTTCTGCTTTCCATGTCCGACCTGCCAGGAGGTTTGTACTACCTTGGAGGGTCCTTGTTTTATCAACCGGGCAACATGTTGCTGGCAGTGCTCATCGGCAGCTTGTTTCGAAATCCCCCGCCGTCTTCGCTTTCGGGCTTGAAATTGTGCGCCTGGGCCACCGGAATTGTACAGGGTTTTTTGCTGATTCTGCTGGTTGGTTGCAATGAAATCTGCATGATGCTGGCATTGGCCATTTCCGGAACCGGTCTGTTTTTTGAGCTTTTGCTCCGTAAAAAGGTTTCTGCCGGATGGATTTTATTGCTGCTGGTATCCATAATTTCTACTCTGATTGTGCTGAAATCTCCGGCTACTTTTTACCGCATGGAAGCCAATGGGGGATTTGGACGCAACTGGCCGGAAATTTTCATGAATGCATCAAATGGTATGTTTATGGCATTTTTTCACTGGTTTTCATCTCCTGCTCTTTCGGTGTTTTTGTTGCTGGCAGCCATAATGCCATTGTCTCCTTTGGAGAAATTGAATTTAAATAAATTCTTCCGTTGGGGAATTTCAGCTGCGAGCATCCTGCTCTTTTACTTTTGTTTTGTTCCGTCTTTTTTGGGCGAAGGATTGCTGCAGGGCCGTACCGAAAATTCCCTGTTATTTCTCTTTTTGATTCTGTATTTGCTGAATCTTCGGATATGGAAATCCCATTGGAAAACCGAAATCATTTATGAAAAAACAAAGAGCTGGTTGGTTCTTGCTTTCTTTATTTCACTCTGTTTAAGTCCAGCCTTTCTTCTGGCGATTTCGGATTTAGTAAGTGGTGAGGCTGCCGCTTTCTCCGCTGAGCGGGATTATCGCGACTCGGTCATGCGCAACACCCCGGGCGATAGCATTTGGATTGAACCACTTCGCCATAAGCCAAAAAGCCTTTTTGCCGGAGATATCGGTGATTATCCGGATCCCTGGTATGACAACCACTTTGCAGAATTGTACGGCAAGCGATTTGTTCATTTGAAGCCTGGAGGTGGCGCAAAGCCCTGATCGAGCAGGAGCAACAATTTACGACCGTTTAGGCATAAAAAAAGCGTGTAAACCGTTGATTTACACGCTTTCACATTTGTTTGCGGAGAGGGCGGGATTCGAACCCGCGGTACAGTTACCCGTACGACAGTTTAGCAAACTGTTCCTTTCGGCCACTCAGGCACCTCTCCGAACGGGCCGTAAAGGTAAATGCCTACGGCTTATTTCAAAAGTAAAATTTTTACAGAAAGAAAATAACTGAAAAGTTGCCTTTCATACTAAAACGAATTTGAATCGCCCCATTCAGGAATTCGGGTTTATTTTTAGCCCTGATTAGCCAAAACTCTATTGTCGGATTCACCCAATTCTAAAATCTACGGCCTGATAGGCTTTCCTCTTAGCCATTCGTTCTCTCCAGTGTATTTTGAGGGAAAATTCAAAAGGCAAGGGATTTTGGATTCTCAGTACCGCCTTTTCCCTTTGAATGAAATTGCCGACCTAAGGCAATTGCTTGAAAAAGAGCCCGGTATCTGCGGACTAAATGTCACCTTCCCTTACAAGCAATCTGTGATCCCATACCTCGATTCGCTTGAATACAATGCAGAAAGGTTGATGGCGGTGAATACCATCAGAATTTTAAAAGGTGGCAGTTTGCGTGGGTACAACACCGATTATTTTGGTTTTCTGCATGCCTTGCTTCAGCACAAGAATTTTTTCAATTGGAAAGGTGTAAACGCCTTGGTTTTTGGTTCAGGTGGGAGTTCGGCAGCAGTTTGTGCGGTGCTTGCAGATCTTGAGGTAAATTATCTGGTGGTTTCCCGAAGTCCTCAGGCTGCAGAAATTTCTTATCAGGAAGCCAATGCCATGCTTTCTCAATGCATGTTGCTTGTAAATTGTACACCATTGGGTATGTATCCAGACTCCGTTAGTTTTCCTCCGATTGAATACGAAAAAATTAAGCTTGGAAGTTTTGCCATTGATCTGGTTTACAACCCAGCCGAAACCATGTTTATGAAGCTGGCGGCAGAAAAAGGCGCCTTCGTACAAAATGGATTGGTCATGCTGGAAGCCCAAGCCGATAAGGCCTGGGAAATCTGGAATCAACCAGAAACAGGGGTGAATACCTGAACAAGGTCCGGCCCACAGAAGCCTTGTTTTAGTATAAAACTCTTCGTTTCCGGCGCTTTACGGCCGTTTTGAAATTCAATGGGGCCTGTAAAAACAAGGGCTTCATCCCACAAATCCTTTTGAATGAATTGATTCAAAAGCTGTGTACCGCCTTCTACAAAGATGGAGTGAATGCCTGCTTTCCAAAGAAATTCTAAAACCAATTTCAGAGAATCGGGATCCTGGACTTGAATAAACCGGAGGTGTTCGGATTCGCTTTCTTTAATGTTGTTGAATACCCAGGTTGGGGAGTTTTCATCTTTGAAAATATTCAGTTCCTGAGAAAGGCTCAGATTTTGGTCGCAAATAATCCGAATGGGTTGTCTGCCATTCCAGTTGCGGACATTCAAACTTGGGTTGTCGGTGCGAATCGTGTTTCTTCCGGCCATAATTGCCTGGTGTTCAGCCCGCATTTTGTGCACCTGAAGCCTGCTTTGTGGCGATGAAATCCATTTGGAGCTACCATCTTCCCGGGCGATGAAACCATCCTTTGTCTGGGCCCATTTCAGCGTAATGAAGGGTCTCCGTTTTTCCTGGGCAGTAAAGAAAAAACGGTTGAGTGCACGGCCATCATTTTCCAGTAAACCCCATTCAACCTTTACTCCGGCTTCCTGTAATTTTTTGATGCCTCGACCAGAAACCAATGGATTTGGATCTGTATTGCAGATGATCACTTCAGGAATTCCTTTATCAATGATCAAATCGGCGCAAGGTGGGGTTTTGCCGAAATGGCTGCAGGGTTCCAGATTCACAAATGCAGTGGCTTCCTGAAGGAGCGTTTTATCGGCCACAGAATTGATGGCATTTACTTCTGCATGGGCTCCCCCATATTGCTGATGCCAGCCTTCTCCAATAATGCCAGCCTGCGGATGAACAAGCACACATCCAACCATTGGGTTGGGCGCAACTTTGGCGCAACCCAGACGGGCCAGCTGGAGGCAGCGACGCATAAACCCGATTTTTTCCTTTTGATTCAAGAAATAGAATGAAAAAAATAAGGCTCCAATCAACACATAATTTTTCTTTTGCCCTATCAAAGCCTCTATGCAAGTTTTAACAATCCGCCAGGACCGGCTGAAACCGGTTCTAAACCGCCATCCCTGGATCTTTTCAGGCGCGGTAAAAACCAGACCTTCCGATCCACAAACTTTGCAGGTAGAAATACGCTCTGAAGCAGGTGTCGAACTTGGTTATGGCTTTTATGAACATTCTGCTCAATTGCTGTGCAAGGTCTTTCATTTCGGTGCTGCACCCGAGGAGGGTTTTAACCGTTCTTATTGGCTCGGAAAACTCCAGCGGGCCCATCAACTTCGCGAACTTGTTCTTAATCTGAACCAAACAGATACTTGGCGCCTTTGCCATGCCGAAGCCGATGGCATTCCTGGACTAGTAGCAGATGTTTATGCAGGGAATTGTATTTCTTTTCAAACTACGGTGCCGGCAACGCTTGAAATGAAAGAAATGTGGCTGAGTATTTTTCTCGAAATGGGATTTACTTCTGTTTTTCATCAGCATGGAAAAGAAAAAGGCGGCCAATGGCTTGCCGATGAAAAATCAGAAGCCCTGGTTTGTCTCGAAAATGGACTTCGATTTCTGAACGATCCCGCCACCGGACAGAAGACTGGATTTTTCATTGATCAGCGGGAAAATCGTCGGATTCTGGGAGATTATTCAAATGGGAGAAAGGTCTTGAATGCCTTTTCTTATACAGGGGGTTTTTCTGTGTATGCAATTGCAGGTGGTGCCACAGAAGTAGTTTCGGTGGATATTTCTGCTGAAGCCTGCCGCCTTGCGAATGAAAATGTCAAGCTTAATTTCCCAGATTTCAATAAGCACAGTGCCCTTGCTCTGGATTGCTTTGAGTATTTGAGAAGTATGCCGGCTGATTTTGATATGATTATTCTTGATCCGCCTGCTTTTGCAAAAAACCGGGCATCGGTTGATAAAGCCGCAAGGGGTTATAAGGAAATCAATTTACAGGCAATGAAGAAGATAAAAGCCGGAGGAATCCTGGCTACTTTTTCATGTTCACAGCACATGGATCGCGATTTGTTTCAAAAAGTAGTTTTTGCCGCTGCCGCAGATTCTGGCCGCAATGTGCGAATACTTCAATTTCTCGGACAGCCAGCCGACCATCCGGTAGATATTTTCCACCCTGAGGGCGAATACCTCAAAGGCTTGCTTTTGTTTGTGGATTAAACTGGGTTTTCCCATTGCCAGAATTTCTGCCATTTTTGCCCCATGATGGAATTCCTACACCAGGCCCTCGATTTTTTCCTGCACCTGGACAAGCACCTCAATGAAATTGTTTGCGAGTATGGCACACTCAGCTATCTCATCCTTTTCCTCATCGTTTTTGTAGAAACTGGCTTGGTTATAATGCCTTTGCTTCCCGGCGATTCCTTGCTTTTTGCGGTGGGTGCGTTGGCAGCATCTTCCGCTACTTGCGCGGGTGCTGGTCAGGTTGGTTTAGACATTACCATTGTAATTCCGCTGCTGATAACGGCGGCATTGCTCGGGGATAATGTCAATTATTTTGTGGGAAAAACTCTTGGCAGCCAAATCGCCAAGCGGGAACGGATCTTATTTTTTAAGAGAGAATACCTCAAACAGACCGAAGCCTTTTATGAAAAACATGGTGGACAAACCGTCATCATGGCCCGTTTTGTTCCCATTGTGCGGACACTGGCGCCTTTTGTGGCAGGAGCCGGCAGCATGAATTACCGCAAATACATCACTTTTTGTGTGATTGGTGCCGTGGTTTGGGTTGTGGGCATCAGCATGATGGGATACCTTTTTGGGCAACTTCCCTTTGTGAAGAAAAACTTCGAAATCGTGGTACTCGGCATTATAGGTTTTTCTGTCTTGCCGATCGTTTTCCAGTTTTTTAAGAAAAAGTAAACTCAGAGACTAAGCTGGTCCTTAAATCGAACAGCTTGCCTTCGGGATACTTCTACTTTTTCTCCGCCTTTGAGTTTTACCAAAATTCCACCGGAGAAGTAGGGTTCGATTGACTCTATCATCCTCAGGTTGATGATGTGTTTTCGATTTGCCCTAAAAAAAACATTTGGATCCAGGCGTTCTTCCAAAGCATTGAGCGAGCGCAGAATTAAAGGCTTGTTGTTTTCAAAGTAAATCCGGACATAGTTGCCGATGGATTCGAAAAGGCGGACAGTGCTGAGTTTGATAAACCAGTATCTGTTGCCATCTTTTACAAAAACCTGGTCTTCTTCATTAAAAACCCGGTTCTGGATTTCTGCTTCGTTGGATTCGTGGTTGTCCTCCTCCAGTTTCTTGATCGCCTGTTCAAGTCTATGAGGATCAATGGGCTTTAGCAGATAATCAATGGCATCAAATTCAAAAGCCTTGAGTGCATATTCATCATAGGCGGTTGTGAAGATTACATCGGGTGCAATTCCGTTTTCAAGACTTTCCAGAACCTCAAAACCTGACTTACCCGGCATCTGAATGTCCATAAAAATCAACTCCGGACGCAAGCGGTTGATCTTTTCAACGGCCTCCTCCCCATTGCTTGCCTCATCGATAATTTCAATCGAAGGGTAGTTTTCAAGCAGCCTGCGCAACTCGTTGCGGGCAAGTCTTTCATCGTCGATAATCAGCGTTCTCATTTTGAAGGAATTGGTATTTTTATGATGGCACTTACGGTTTCGGGTCCGGATTGTTCAATGCTGAAAAGCCCGGTTTGGTTGTAAATTAGTTCAAGTCGGTGAAGCGTGTTTACAATTCCGAATCCTTCCGGACCAGTGTTCCCCAGAATTCCGGAATTGTCTATTCGAATCTCAGCAAAAGCAGGACCAATTTTACTTGATATCTGAATTTCTCCACCTTTTACTCTTTTCGAAATTCCATGTTTTACGGCATTTTCCACCAATGTCTGAATCATCATTGGCGGTACCTCAATGTCCATGGTTTCTTCTTGTAATTCAATTTTGAAATCCAGCCTTTCTTCAAAGCGGATTTTCTCTAAGTTCAGGTAATCGTACACTGTTTTGAGTTCTTCTCTGAAGGTGATGGTTCTGGCCCTGTCTGAAAGAAGTGAATTTCGCAGAATGTTGGAGAGCTGGGTAATGGCGAGCTTGGATTTGACCGGATCCTCATCCACCAGCGAACGAATTCCATTGAGGGCATTGAAAACAAAATGCGGATTCAATTGCGACTTCAACTTATTCAATTCAAAATCTTTCAAGGCGCTTTCCCATTGGAGCCGTTCAATTTCTTCCTGACGGTAGCGCCTGAAAAAGGCAATGGCAAAGTAAATTACAGACCAGAACAGGAAGAGCGTCATGTAATTTACCACCAAAAGCACAAGATCTTCCCAACCAACTTCATCCAGGCTAAGGCCAAACCAGATGGTGAGTTGAAGCGTGGCTGCCACATAAATGGCTGACATCAGAAAATTGGCGCCAATCACCATTGCTGCCAGTCGGGGAAGGCTCTCGTCCATCCAATGGAAGCGCTGGAAAATCACCCGAAACAAATGCGTAAGACCAAATGCCGAAAGGCAAAGCGCAACATTTGCGAGAAGTTCATTTTTCGAAATTTCGTGGGGACTCCGATAGAAGTAGGAAAAAGCAGACATGGCAAGACCATAAGCTCCCCAGCCGATGAGCTGGCAGAGGTAATAAAGCCTTGCCCGATTTGGAATATTGTTGAAAGTCAACTTCATATCTGAACTCCAAATTTGAAAAATGTAATCCGCAAAAAATCCCTTATTGGGAATAACGGACGCGATTCAATTTCTAAGGAGCAAATAAGGCGTTTAATGTTGTGCAATTCTTGAGAAAATTCTTTTAATTGACAACCATTTGTAAACCTTCTTTCAATCGGTATGTCTTCTCTGAAATCAATTTGCGTCATCGATGATGATATGATTTACCAGTTTGCTGTAAAGCTGAATCTCAAGCAGCATAAGCTGGCCGAGGAGGTAATCACTTTTGACAATGGGGAAATGGCAAAAAACTATTTTGAAGAGATTTGCGCGGATGCTGAAAAACTTCCGGATGTTATTCTTCTCGACATCAATATGCCCATTATGGATGGCTGGGATTTTTTGGAATGGCACAAAGCCAATAAAACCAGATTTGCCAAAGAAGTGCCCATTTTTATGGTGAGTTCCAGCATCGATTGGCGCGACATTGAGCGGGCCAAGACATATGAATCGGTTATTGATTATATGTCTAAGCCCCTCACAGAAGGCAATTTTTTTGAAATCGTTCACAGGCTTAAGGCTTGAAAACCAATCAGACAGATAAAATTATCCGAAGCTGGCAAACCAATGCCAGAAAAGCAATTCCTGCAATCCGTACTTTTCTCAAAAGGTTTTCTGGGAATTTGCCCCCGCAGCGCGTACTTGAAGAGGTTCATGAGGAGGTTTTTTCCGAATTCGATTGCCTTGCCTGTGCGTCCTGTTGCAAAAACTCTTCGCCTGTTTTTACGAGGGCCGACATCAGCAGGATTGCTGGCCACATAGGCATGAAGCCCGGTGAATTGGAAACCCGTTTTTTGGTTTCAGACAAGGAAGGTGATTTTATTCCGGCTTCAAAACCATGTCCATTTCTTGAAACAGACAATACTTGCCGGGTGTATGAGGTAAGACCAAAAAGTTGCAGGGGATTTCCTCATACAGACAACCGTTCTGCCTGGGAGCGGCACGCTTTAATGGCTGGAAATGCAGCTGCTTGTCCGGCAGCTTTTGCCATTGTTGAGCGTTTCCGATCTTCAGCGAAAGCTTAATTTAAGCACGCATCACATTGATTGTGAAAAGGATGTCGGTAAGCAAAATGATCAATCCGAAAAAAAGAAAATAGAAGTACTTGTTGGCTCCAGCATCTACCACTTGCACATCCCAAACTTCTCCTTCGATGTTTTGAATGGCTTCGATTAAGCCTCCAACTTCATTTTTGTCTTGTGTAATTTCAAAATAGCGGCCGCCGGTTCTGGAGGCAATGCTCCTTAAATCGCCAGGATTGAGCCGAACCACAACTTCATTCCCATCTTCATCTCTTACAAAACCACCATCCTCATCCGGAATTCGGCCGCCTTCCTGGGTGCCAATTCCCAATGTAAAAACCTTGATTCCGTCTTTTTCAAGGTCGGAAACAACATCCTCGGTTTCCTCGCCAAAATCTTCGCCATCACTTACAAGTACCACAAGTTTGGAACTGATCTTGGTTCCTCCTGCAGCCGCATTTTCTTTGAATTTCTGCCTTGCCAATTCCAATGCCTTTCCAAAATCTGTTCCTTCTGATGGAATTACTTTGGTGTTGGCAGTTTCCAGCAGAAGCTGAAGGGCATTTTTGTCGAAAGTAAAAGGGCAATACAAAAAAGGCTCATCTCCAAAAACCACGAGGGCAACCCTGTCGGCGGCAAATGATTCAAGCACTTTTTTTAATTCATACTTTACTTTCTCAAGACGGCTTGGTTGCACATCGGCGCAGTTTACAGAGCGTGAAAGGTCAATTGCAATCAGGATGTCTTTGCCTACGGCTTTCACTTCTTTTTTTACTCCGCCGAAGCTTGGCCCTAGCAAGCTGATAATCAAAAGTCCAAAAAATGCCGAACGCAAAATTAATTTAACCCATAAGAGGTTAACCGGCGAACCCAGACGCCGGGAAATAATCCAGGTTCGCAAAGCATAGGCCAAATAGAGCAGCAAAAAGATACCGCATAAAAGGTATTCATAGGGCCCTATTTGAGTAAACCAATTCATTTTTTGCCGGATGGTTGGGGAAAGTTCCTGGAGCTTGGCTTTGCTTATTGTCCGCAAATATTAAGCCTTCCCGGGATAAAGAGATTCAAAAGATTGGATTTTCTTCAGCAATGTTCATATTAGGGGTTTAATTTTAGATTTATGATTGTTCACCAATTGAAACAAGAGGCAGGAAAAAACGATTGGGAATTCAGTTCGATTCCGGAATTGAGAACTGATTACCAACTTGTCCTTGTTTTCGGCTCAAGGCTTCTTTTGGGAGAGCATGCTTGGTATCGCAGTCTTTCTGACCGTTTTCCGGATGCGAAAATCGTTTCAGTAAGTACTTCCGGCAACATTCTTCAGGAAGAAGTCAGCGATGAATCTCTTGTTGCGAGCCTGATTTTTCTGGAGAAAACTTCAATTCGCACGGTTGTTACAAATATGGCGAATCAGTTCTCGTCTTACGATGCAGGAATTGACATTGCCAGTCACCTGGATGAAGCAGGCCTTTGCCACATGTTTGTTTTTTCTGATGGCGCAAAAGTAAACGGGAGCGAATTGGTGAGAGGACTTTCGAGAAATTTGAAAGTGCCTGTTACCGGTGGATTGGCCGGCGATGGGCCAAGGTTTGAAAAAACCCTAGTGGGCCTTGATTCTGTGCCGTCTGAGGGAAATATTGTGGGCATTGGTTTTTATGGAGACCAGCTTTCTGTTGGATTTAGCTATTTTGGAGGATGGGATCCATTCGGGCCGGAAAGAGTTGTAACAAAATCTGCCGGTAATATTCTGTATGAACTCGATGGGAAGTCTGCATTGGAGCTATATAAAAATTACCTAGGTGAAAAAGCAAAAGAGCTGCCGGGATCTGCGCTTTTGTTTCCGCTTTCCATGCGTACGGAAGCCTCTGGACTTCCGCTTACAAGAACCATTCTCAGCATCAATTCAGATGGAGGAATGGTCTTTGCTGGCGACCTTCCCGAAGGAGCAATTGTTCAGTTGATGAAGGCAAATTTTGAGAAACTCATCGATGCTTCCACAGTGGCGGCAGAAAAATCTTTTTCTCAAATGCCACATGGCGCAGAGTTTGCCTTGCTCATTTCCTGCGTAGGCCGGAAGCTGGTACTGGGTCAAAGAATTGAGGAAGAGGTTGAAGCGGTTCGGGAAGTTTTAGGGCCAGAACCCGTAATGGCAGGATTTTATTCTTATGGTGAAATCTCCTCGCAATCGGGCTTTATGAAATGTGAACTTCACAACCAAACCATGACCATCACCATGATGAAGGAGGTTTAGACTGGATTGACTCGATTTTATGCTCAATAAACTTCTGGAAAGGCAGCTTAGGCGATACATCAAAACTGTAGATGTATCAGGACCAGAGTTTCAAAACCTTTTCACTGCCATCTCTCAGGCATACGACCACAATGAGGAAGACCGCCAATTGATTGAAAGGTCCTTAGAATTAAGTTCTCAGGAACTTTCAGATTCAAACCGCGCTTTATTGGATGCAAGTCGCATCATTGAATTAAAAAACAAGGATATGATTTCCAGCCTGGAATATGCCCGCCTTGTTCAGAATTCGCTGCTTGCCAAGGAAAGCACAATTTTTGATATTTTTAACAATGCTTTCATCTTCAATCGCCCGAGGGATATTGTAGGGGGAGATTTTTTCTGGATAAGAGAAGAAAAGGAAAAAATATTTCTGGCTACGGCTGATTGCACCGGCCATGGTGTTCCCGGAGCTTTTATGTCTGTCATCAGTTTCCGTCTTCTCAATCAGGCTGTCCGTGATTACGGCATTTCCGGTACTGCCCAGATTCTTAGTTTTCTCAATGAGGAAATCAATTCTACGCTCAGCAGCAGGTCGGGTGAGGCAGACACCAAAGATGCATTGGATATTTCCCTTGTTTCCATAGATCGAAAAAAGGGGATAATCGAGTTTTCCGGAGTAGGTCACAGGATTCTGGTTTGCAATGGAAAGGACAATGTCCGGGAATTCAAAGGCGACCGAACGCACATCGGACAAAATCTGTCAACCACGAAAAACCCGATTTCTTCTCAAGAATTTAATTTCAGCGATGGAGAGGTTTTGTACATGTATTCAGATGGATATGGCGATCAGTTTGGTGGAGTGGAACAAAAGAAATTTGGGGCAAGCCGGTTAAAAGAACTGCTTTGCGAGATTAGCGGGCTGGATTTTGTGCAGCAGCGCACTCAGATCGAATCTTCCTTCCTCGAATGGAAAGATTCCAACATGCAAATTGATGATGTCCTTGTGTTGGGCATCGGTCTTTACACAGAAAACTGAGGCGTTTCCACTCGTTTGCTCTTTCTTTGCAGGTACAATGGATGCCAGAAAAGACATCAGGAAAATTTCCGATTCCGATTTAAAGGCCTGGATGCAAACCCGGGGTGAAAAAGCTTTCAGGCTTGCGCAAATTCAGGATTGGCTTTGGAAAAAATGGGCTGCTTCATTTTCTGAAATGGCCAATTTGCCTGCTTCACTTAGAGAGGCACTGGATTCAGACTTCCAGATCAGAAAACTGTCGGTTTCTGAATTTCAAAAAAGTGCAGATGGCACCATCAAAGTTGCCTTTCGTTTATTTGATGGAAACCTTGTGGAAGGTGTTCTAATCCCTTCCGGAGAGCGCATGACAGCCTGTATTTCTTCTCAGGTTGGCTGCTCACTCACTTGTAAATTTTGTGCTACCGGCTACATGGATCGAAAGCGCAATCTTGACGCAGCTGAAATTTTCGACCAGGCCCGAGAAATTGCAGCCATAGCAGAAAAGGAATACAATCTTCCTTTAACCAATATTGTAATGATGGGCATGGGCGAGCCGCTGCTTAACTATGCGAATGTGCTGGAAGGAATCAACAGAATTACGGATCCAATGGGCATGGGCTGGTCTCCGAAAAGGATTACCCTTTCAACAGCGGGTATTGCCAAAATGATTGTCAAATTGGCAGACGATGGGGTTAAGTTCAACTTGGCGCTTTCTCTGCATGCGGCAGATGATGAAAAACGAAACCGCATTATGCCCATCAATGAGAGCAATACGCTTGATGCCATCAAAGAGGCGCTCCGCTATTTTTATCAAAAGACTAAAAATCAGGTAACATTTGAATACATCGCTTTTGCTGGTTTTAATGAAAGCCTGGAGGATGCGACGAAATTGTCGAAGTTTACTAGGTCAACAGGCATTCCAGTAAAAATCAACATTATAGAGTACAATCCTATTGCAGAAGCTGATTTCATGAATGCCGATCCGCAAAGGCTGGATGCATTTAAGGCAAAACTGGAATCTGATAAATTGATTGTGAATATCCGCAGAAGTCGGGGTAAAGACATCGATGCTGCCTGTGGTCAGCTTGCCAATAAAAGCAATTCCTGATTATTCCACCACCAGTCGTTCGGTGAGTGTTTTTCCACCCGATTTCAGGCTGATGAAATAAGCCCCCGGTGTGGTATTCGATACATTAAAACGGTAGCTGCTACCGGTTTGCGCACTGATTTGCATTTCCTGCAAAATCCTTCCATCCTTGCTATGCAGACTGGCTTGTATCTTACCTTTTAAAGCTGGTTTCTGAAGACTGAAATACACGATTTCTTTGGCCGGATTTGGGAAAATCCTGAGTGCATTGTCTTTCTCTTTTCCGGTTCGGGGGTCGATGCTGCCCAACACAATGTCTTGTTTACCTATCCTTGGAAAACCGAAAGGCGAAAGCCTCCAGTCATTGCCAGTAAATGTGCTTGCAAACAAAATATTTCCTTCTGGTGTGGCAGCAATATGTTCAACACGGCAAAATCCCTGTCCGCGCTGCCGGTATAGGAATTTTTCATTTCCAGCCATATCGTAGCAAGCGATAAATCCGTCTTTGTCGTTGCCGCTCAGGTCGTTTGTGTTTCCGAGGAAAGTGGAATCAGGCGCGAGGTAACCAGAAATATAGATTTTACCCTCTGCATCGTGGCAGGCCGAGAATGCCTCATCG
Organism: Cytophagaceae bacterium; assembly: GCA_947441055.1. GTDB lineage: Bacteria > Bacteroidota > Bacteroidia > Cytophagales > Flexibacteraceae > CAMDMI01. The sequence continues at coordinate 26,618 of CANETC010000016.1, forward strand.
GCTGTTTTTCCACCAAAGCTACGCTGCATCAATTCTTTCCCTTTTGAATCCCAGATGCCAAACCAGATATCGCTTGCAGAATTTCCTTTGATAAAAGAACCCGCAAGCAGACAATTCCCATTTCCCAGCATATCAACCTTCCGGATTTTCACGCCCTCGGGCAATTGAATATCCCACAGGCGGTTGTTGTTTCCATCCAGATAGGCAAGGTTCCAGTCTGAATTGCCAGGCAAGACCATGGCAGAACTGCGACCATAAGCCTGATAGGAATTGCCATTGCTGCTTTCTGATTTTAAGGCCTTTTGGCCATTCGAAGTCGCTTCAAGCAATTGGAGATATTGTTTAGGAATCGAATCCAGAACTGAAATTTCTCCAGCTTCTTCAATGGAAAATGCTTTCGTAGAACTGCTGTCTGAAAAAGGCAATTCCCGTCTTCCATCCATCAGATTCAGGTCTGATCGAAGAAGAAGAAACTGATTTTTTCCATCAGATTTTAAACCTTCAAGTTGCGCTTTCGCAGTTTTTCCGCCCAAATGTCTTACCCATAAAACTTTTTGCGCCAACAATGTAGCGGGCAAAAAAACCAGACAGAAAACTGTGCTGATGACTTTTATCTGGGCAAAGGTAAATGTCAAATTAAGGCTGGATGATAAGCTTGGCAAGGTATAATTTTCCTGCCAACTGTACACGAATCGCATGCATGCCTGCTGATAAGCCTTCTTTCGCTACATCCAGGTCGATGATTCCACCAATTGCATTGGTTTCTATGTTTCTGGTTCTGCCCGAGACATCACTGATGCTTATTTGAGTCTTGCCATCAACAAAATAAGGAAGACGCATCATAAACCGATCCTTTCCTGGATTTGGCCAGATTTCTATCCCCACAATTTCAGTAGTTTGGGTAGGAACAGAAAGCACATTTCCGCAAGCATCGGTATTGGGTGGGTTTGTGCAAGTCACATTTGCAAGCATTTGAATGTAATCCACCGGACTCATCCATGGCTGGTTTGAATAGATTCGGTATTCGCCTCTTTCCAAAGTCAGTGGGTCTGTGGTATTGCTTACCTGAATACTCTGACCGGTAAAGAATTCATACCAGGTGCCGGTGTTCTGAAAGTTGGGACTCATTGTTCCCTGGGTTACTCCGAAGTTGCCAAGGACAACCACATTTCGGTTGGCATTTGTAAGCACAATTCTCTTCATGGCCAAGTTGCCCACGCTGAGAGAAACAGTGGTTCCTTCAGGACTGAAAGCTGGCTCAAAGCGTTTTAAGGCAATGAGCGCGCGGGTATGGTCATATAGGCTTCTGCGTCTTGCTTCATTTAAATAATCCCAGCGAATGGGCTTTTGTCCCGTGCGATTGGCTCCATTGGTACAAGGATTGGTACAAGGATAATTAATGGAATAGCCGAAACCGAGTTCGCCAAATTGCCAGATCATTTTAGGACCCGGAATTGGGTAGAAAAATGTTGAGGCCAGTTTTATCCGGCTCAATATGTTGGTGGTATCCTTTAGGTTATAACCTTGGACAGACTGAGTGGAGTTGCCAAATTGGAGGCTTTTGTACATCATCCTTTCCTCATCATGACTTTCCATATAAGTAATTAGGTTGGGTTGCTGCCAGTTGCGATTCCGGTAATAGCCCCAGCCAAGGTCAGATGTATTTGTCCAGCCCATAACGGCTTCGGTGTAATTGTAGTTGAGGTTTCCCCAGAACATCATTCCGTAATTGGCAAGTTCTGTTTCCTCGTTGTTGTTGGCAAAATGTTCGAGAATGCAATAGGAGCAGGGCGAATATGCCTGCATATCGTTGTAAATGGATTTCCAAATCGCAACTCTGGAGGCATCATAATTTCCCCAAGCGCCGGTGTTTCCAAGTGTATTTACTTGCGTAAAACCTTTCGACAGATCCCAACGGAAACCATCAATTTTATACTCCTGCAACCAGTGCTTCATTACCCTGTCGAGGTAATAGCGTGTGTCAGCACTTTGGTGGTTGAAATCATAACCTACATTGAAATCGTGTTTGGCCACCGGGTTAAACCAAGGACTATTATCAGCCGGCCGGTTAAGTGCGCTATTCCAATACAATTGCACCATTGGATTTTGTCCAAAAGCATGGTTCATGGCAATATCAAGCACAACCGAAATGCACATGCCATGGGCTTTGTCTACAAACTCTTTAAATGAAGTAGCCGAGCCATAGTATTTGTCCAGTGCAAAATGGTGACTTGGATTATAACCCCAACTCAGGTTTCCTTCAAATTCCATCACCGGCATGAGCTGAACGCAGTTTATGCCGAGTTTTTTAAGGTAAGACAGTGTGTCTGCCAGCATCTGGAAAGTTTTCTGGTTTCCAAAGTCTCTGACAAGCAATTCATACACAACCAAATCCTTTTTTTCGGGGCGCTTGAAACTGGTGTTTTGCCATACAAAAGCATCCTGCTGTGTCCGGAATACAGAGACATTGCCATTGGTTTTTCCGTTTGGATAGGTTTTAAGACCGGGATAAATGTTTGAAGTAATAAATCCGTCGTTGGAAGGGTCGAGGATAATTGCGGAATATGGGTCTGCTATTTTGAGCTGGCCGTTTACAAAATACTGGTAGGCATATGATTTACTGGGGTCGAGGTTGTTGAGCTGGATCCACCAGAATTTTCCATCCGGACTTTGCTTCATTTGGTTCTCGTCTTCCAGTGCCCAATTGTTGAATTCGCCAATTACATAAACATTGCTTTTGGAAGGAGCCCTTAAACAAAGTATCACTGAGCTGGGGCTAATGATGTTAATTCCATCTTCAATGCCGGCAGGAAGCGCTTCGATGGTGTTCGGTTGATTTACACGAACAGTAAATGAATCCGCCAGAGCTGGATTGGCATCGCTTTTCAACACTACTTTTTTAGTACCTCCGCTGGTGGTAGGAACGGTTCCAGAAATAATGCTGTCGTTTGTAGAGGAGTTTACTTCTGCGCCATTGATGTAAACGCGCAATGTGCCGGGAAAACTGGCCGCACCTGTATATGCAACTGTTTGGTTCTGATTGGCCAGAATGGTTTTTGACTCCAGGCCTACAAAGGCTAGAACTGGTAGACCAGCCTGGTAAATCGGTGTGAAAATATCACCTCCCGCTGAGGTTTTTCCGGTAATGCTTCCTGTTTTGTTTCGAAATACAAAACCGAGTCGGTAAACCGTTGTGGCAGGATTGATGTTGTAAAATGTAGTAGGCCTGAACCTGTACCGGAATTTATTGTTTCCAAGGTTTGTTAATTTCCATTTCGCATCTGGAGAAGCCCAGGCCATAGGTACATTGCTCCAGCCTGTTGCGTTTGCCCCGCCGGTAATGATTCCGGTGTGGATGTAAATGTCTGTGCAGTCTTTAAGTCCGGCGCTTCCCTGAGTCGCATCATAAGTGATGCTGAGGGAGTCGGTAATTTTCGGAAATGCCGGGCTGATGCTAAGAATTTGCCCCTGCGCGTTGATGCCAAGGCATAAAACGGCAAATAGAAAAAGCAACCTTAATGGTTTCATAAAAGAACAGAGAAAAAATGAGTGTAAAATGTTAATTGGAATTCAAAGATACCCAAGCCGTTTCATTTACTCACGCTTCCATGGAAAAATACCAAAGGGACTTTTTTGTCCGGGGTATTAATCCTAAAAAAATCCTCGAAATTTATTTTCGAAGGCCAAGATACCCATCTAGAAAATGGTGGATAAGGTAAAGTAGGGGTGTCATTAAAACGGCAACCGAAAATTTGTAGATGTAATTGATGATTCCAACCGCCAGCACCTGAGAAAGCGACCAGTTTCCCAAAAGGTAAAATGCTACTCCCAGAACCACAAAACTGTCGATAAACTGAGAAACCAGGGTTGAACCCGTAGCCCTGAGCCAGATGTGCTTGATACCAGTCATGCCTTTAATCCAGTGAAAAGTATGTGCATCCAGAATTTGACCGATCAGAAATGCTGTAACCGATCCCACAATTATGCCCAAACCCTGCCGGAAAATACTGCTGAAAGCAAAGTTGATGTCGAAATCCTCGTGGCCCGGTGATTTATTCACATCCAGCCAGAATTGCGCAGGCGGGAGTTGTGTGGTAGTAAAAACTGCCAGAAAAACATAAGTAATCAGAATGGCGGTGAGATAGCTTATCCATTTTACACCTGATTTTCCATAATATTCATTGATAATGTCGCTGGTCACAAAAACCATTGGCCAGAGTACCACGCCTGCAGAAAGATTGAAGTCGAGCACAAAATCAAAAGGAAGATGAAGCTGAGTTGGCTTGGTTCCAAGAAGTGTTTCCAGCGAAAAAATTTTAACGCCAATCATTTCAGCCAGAATGGCATTGCTCAGGAAAACTGCGCAAAGAACAATGTAAAGTCGTTGAAGCTTGATATCGGTGGAGTTTGAAGGCTTAATTTCCATCATGTCTGGACTTGATTTTTGGTAAAAAAAGTTCTTTTTATTCTAACCTATTCGCTTTGCCGGGAATTCGTGCCAAAATTTCACTTTGAAAGAAGCAATTCTCCATAAAGTCGAAGCCATTCTGCCCATTTGACACAAAGGTCAAACAGTCTATTCTTTGAGTTTCCTTGGCACAGTACTTGACAGATTGCCAAGTACAATTCAATTAATGTTAAAAAAAAATGTCAGTTAGTATTAAGCCTTTGGCAGACAGGGTCTTGGTAAGGCCTGCTGCCGCAGAAGAGAAGACCGCTTCTGGTATCATCATTCCCGACACAGCCAAAGAAAAACCCCAGCGCGGTGAAATCGTCGCTGTTGGAGAAGGTAAAACTGCCGACAACGGCACACTTGTAAAGCCTCAAGTAAAAGTTGGAGATAATGTTCTCTATGGCAAATATTCCGGCACTGAGATTTCAGTAGAAGGAAATGATTACCTGATCATGCGCGAGTCAGACATTTTCGCCATTCTATAATTGAGTTCGCTTCACATTAAAATTCAACATCAATAATGGCTAAGAAAATTTTATTTGACACAAGCGCCCGCGAAAAGCTAAAAGCAGGTGTGGATACTTTGGCAGATGCCGTAAAAGTGACACTCGGACCTAAAGGCCGTAATGTTATTCTGGACAAAAAATTTGGTGCACCAACTGTTACAAAAGATGGTGTTTCTGTTGCGAAGGAAATTGAGCTGAAAGATCCCATCGAAAACATGGGTGCTCAGTTGGTAAAAGAAGTTGCTTCCAAAACAGCAGATTCTGCCGGAGATGGAACAACAACAGCGACTGTTCTTGCTCAGGCAATTTTCACCACTGGTATTAAATCTGTTACAGCAGGTGCCAATCCGATGGATTTGAAAAGGGGCATTGACAAAGCAGTTACTGCCATCGTAAAGAACCTGAAGGAGCAGTCAAAGCCCATCAGCAACAATTCTGAAATTGCCCAGGTGGCTACCATTTCTGCCAATTCCGACAAGGAAATCGGCGATATGATTGCCAATGCAATGGAAAAAGTTGGAAAGGATGGTGTAATCACCGTAGAAGAGGCAAAGGGCCGCGAAACGGAGGTGAAGACCGTTGAAGGTATGCAGTTTGATCGCGGCTATCTTTCTCCCTATTTCGTAACCAATACAGACAAGATGGAAGCCGAAATGGACCGTCCGTATGTGTTGATTTACGACAAGAAAATCTCCTCTATGAAGGAGTTGCTTCCAGTTCTTGAATTAACTGCTCAGACAGGTCGTCCGCTTTTGATCATTTCTGAAGATGTGGATGGGGAAGCACTCGCAACATTGGTTGTGAATAAAATTCGTGGTGCCCTGAAAGTTGCTGCTGTAAAAGCACCAGGTTTCGGAGACCGCCGCAAGGCCATGCTTGAAGACATTGCAGTTCTTACAGGTGGACAGGTTATTTCTGAAGAAAGAGGCTTCAAACTCGAGAACGCTACCCTCGATTTTCTTGGCGTTGCCGAGAAGATTATTGTAGACAAAGACAATACCACCATCGTAAATGGTTCCGGCAAGAAAGAAGACATTACCGCCAGAATCAATCAGATCAAGGTTCAAATTGAAAATACCACTTCAGATTATGACAAGGAGAAGTTGCAGGAGCGTCTTGCCAAACTTTCCGGTGGTGTTGCAATTCTATACATCGGCGCTGCTACCGAGGTAGAAATGAAAGAAAAGAAAGACCGTGTTGATGATGCACTTCATGCTACACGCGCTGCAGTTGAGGAAGGAATCGTACCAGGAGGTGGCGTAGCTTTCCTTCGCGCAGTTGAAGCCCTTGACAAAGTAAAAGGCTACAATGAAGACGAAAACATTGGCGTCAATATCGTGCGCACAGCCCTGGAAGCGCCACTTCGCACCATCGTTGCCAATGCTGGCGGTGAAGGTTCTGTGGTAGTCAACAAGGTGCGTGAAGGAAAAGACGATTATGGCTATAATGCCCGCGACAACAAGTATGAACATTTCTTTGCTGCAGGTATTATCGATCCAACCAAGGTTACGCGTCTTGCCCTTGAAAATGCAGCTTCAATTGCCGGTTTATTGCTCACCACTGAGTGCGTAATTGCCGACGATCCTGATACC
>CANETC010000017.1 GCA_947441055.1 Cytophagaceae bacterium
ATATAGCTACGATTGACTTTGCCATGAAATCAATCGGCGGTTTCCCAATGGGACCATTTGAGTTGATGGACTTTATTGGGCATGATGTCAATTACACCGTAACCGAAACCGTGTTTCATGCATTCTTCTGCGACCCGCGTTACATGCCATCCTTTACACAAAAACGGCTGATGGAAGCAGGATTCCTGGGAAGAAAATCCGGACGCGGGTTTTATGATTATTCAGAAGGCGCAATGAAACCACCTCACCGGGAAGAGCACTTCCTCTTGAAGTTGATTTTCGACCGTATTTTAGCCATGCTCATCAACGAGGCGGCAGAGGCATTGCATTATGGAATTGCAGGCAAAGAAGACATCGACATCGCCATGACAAAAGGCGTAAATTACCCCAAGGGTTTATTTGAGTGGGCCGACCAAATAGGTGCTCCAAAAATTGTGGACATACTAGATGAACTTTTTGCCCGATACCACGATCCAAGATACCGCTGTTCTGCCCGACTTCGCCTCATGGCGGAAAAATTCTAAGTTGGATTTAGAGGCCGTAAAACCGGTCTTCTAATTGCCTTTCATGAAATTCATTTGCACCTTTGCACAATCAAGCATGGAAAGAAGACCTTATACCCAATCACGAACCCAAACGGTTCCCCACAGCTTCAGGTATTCCAACGAGTTGGAAAATGTTTCCTTTCGTGAATATGGCCGGAACATTCAAAATATGGCACGCCACCTGTTGACAATTGAAGACAGGGAAAGAAGAACCAAGATGGCCATTACACTTGTGGAATTGATGAAGCAGCTCAACCCCGTAACAGGTGAGCCAAACGATTATTATCAAAAACTTTGGGACCATCTTCATGTAATTACAGGCATGAAACTCGATGTGGATAGTCCTTTTCCAAAGCCAGACAGCGAGGTATTGGTGAAAAAACCAAAGCCCGTTCCATACCTTACCGGAGAAGCGAAGTTTCGCCATTATGGGCGAAATATTGAAGTACTTGTCCGCCAAGCCATCGAGATAAAAGACGAAGAAGAAAAAGAACAGGCTTCGATTTACCTGTGCCGCTTGATGAAATTATTCGTCCTCACCAACAGCAAAGACATGGTAGAAGACAATGTAGTTCTGGAAAGCCTGAGGAAATTATCCAATGGCCTTTTAAAACTTGACCCTGAGAAGGTTGCAGCGTTTAATCTATTAAGCCTCAACCCAAAAGAAATCACTCAGGCAGTCCCAAGCAATCAGCAAAGAGGCGGTGGAAAGAACCGCAACCAGCGCCATTTTCAGCAAAAGCGTAGAAGATAATTCATGACTACCTTCCGAATTAAGGGGGGCACCCAACTTTCGGGTAGCATAGAACCCCAGGGTGCGAAAAATGAGGCATTGCAAATTATTTGCTGTGTTCTCCTTACTGCAGATCCCGTTACCATCACAAACATTCCCGACATTCGGGATGTAAACAAGTTGATCGAGCTCATTAATTCAATGGGCGTAAAAGTTACCCGGAACGGCCCCGGATCTGTCACTTTTCAGGCAGATGAGGTAAATCTTGATTATCTGGAAACGACAGAATTTCAAGATAAGGCTTCATCGCTTCGTGGTTCGGTGATGATCGTTGGACCACTACTGGCACGATTCGGTACTGCAAGAATTCCAAAACCAGGTGGTGATAAAATTGGACGCCGCAGACTCGATACCCATTTCGTGGGATTGGAGAAATTGGGTGCAAGTTTTGATTACGACCCTGATACTCAGTTTTATCAGGTTCGTGGTAAGCAATTAAAGGGCTGTTACCACTTGCTTGATGAAGCATCTGTTACCGGAACAGCAAACATTCTGATGGCTGCAGTTCTGGCAGAAGGAACCACCACTTTATACAACGCAGCTTGCGAGCCATACCTCCAGCAACTTTCAGCCATGCTCATTCGCATGGGTGCAAAAATTGACGGACACGGATCAAACCTCCTTCGGATAACCGGTGTAAAAGAATTGCATGGCACCGACCACCGGATGCTTCCGGATATGATTGAGATTGGCTCTTTCATCGGGATGGCAGCCATCACCAATTCAGATATTACCATCACCAATTGCCGTGTAGATATGCTGGGTCAAATCCCGGATGTATTTTCCAGACTTGGAATAAAAATGGAAATCAAAGGCGACGACATCCGTGTTTTCGGCAATGAACGCTACGAAATTTCATCCTTCATCGATGGCTCTACGCTCACAGTTTCGGATGCACCCTGGCCTGGGTTTACTCCCGATTTGTTAAGCATTATTCTGGTAACTGCCACACAGGCAAAAGGTACTGTTCTGGTTCATCAGAAAATGTTTGAAAGTCGTCTGTTTTTTGTGGACAAACTCATCGACATGGGTGCGCAAATCATTCTTTGTGATCCACACAGGGCCACAGTGATTGGACTCGACCGCCAGATTCCTTTGAAGGGGATCAGAATGACAAGTCCGGATATCCGCGCAGGTGTTTCCCTTCTTTTGGCGGCCATGAGTGCCGAAGGCACCAGCATCATTGACAATGTGGAGCAAATTGACCGTGGCTACCAACACATCGACAAACGCCTGAATGCTTTGGGCGCTAAAATTGAGCGCTTGTAATTCCATTTAAAATTCAGAGCCGTGATTCAAAAAAGGATGAAACCGTATAAGCTGGAAATCAAAATCCTGATTTTTTATGTATCGGTTTTGGTCATCTTTATTTTTACCGGAGCCCTATTATTTTTTGGAGTAAAAGATCAAACCAAACTCATTGATCTGGCAAGAGATTATAGTTCAATTATTTTCCCTATTTCTTTGATTTGGGTTCTATTGGAAAACAGAATCTGGCGCATGCAGCTCATGCAGAATAATAAATCATTTCTGAACATCCCACCTGATTTTCGAGGAAGATGGGAAGGTGAAATTGAAAGTTCTCTGGAGCCTGAAAAAAAACGCAAATTCGTAATCGAGGTACAGCAGACGCTGACCAAACTTCAAATCACCTCATTTTCAGAATTCGGAAATTCCAGAAGTATCTTGGCTGAAATTGGTTCTGATGAAGATGAGTCTATTTTTTCTTTGTGCTTTCTATGGCAAGGAGAAATTTCCAGAAGTTCAGAAATTGGACAGGTTCTCCAAAGGTTTAATGGATACACAATGCTGCATTGGGACAAATCAGTGAAGAATAAAAAGTTTAATGGAACCTATTTCACTGACCTACTTCCTTCGCAAACCCATGGAAAGATTGAGCTTACCTGGGTATCTTTTGAACTACAAAACCAGCTTTAGTCTGAAGCTTATTTATTGATCAGACGAATAAAGGCAGATTCGTTTTTGGATACCAGTCTGATAAAATACTGGCCCGGCTTTATTCCCAACAAATCAATTGAAATTGGATTGCCATCTGATTGGTAGGAAATTGATTTCACCTGTCGACCTAAAGCATCCATAACTGTCAAATTGATTTCTTCTCCATTCCGAATTCCAATCCATTCCAGTTGAAATTGACCATTTCCCGGATTGGGATAAACCAAAATTCCTTGTGGGTTTGAGATTGAATGAACGATGCCTGTAGTTGGCGAAAGCAACTCTCTGATTGCCCCCATTGCATTGACCTTTCCTTTACCCCAGGTATTACTTCCACCTGCAGGAATCAGCCCGGTATAAGCATCCTTAATGGCTGTTTTGCTTAGCAAGTCCTTGATTTCCTGCGGACTTAAAGCCGGATTAATCTGAAGCAGCATGGCAATGACTCCACTTGTAAGGGGTGCGGACATTGAAGTTCCGCCAGCCATACCAAATCCATATGTTCGGTTGTTCAATGGCGAAACAAACTCTGCCACAATGTTGTCATAACTAGAACCTCCAAGCAGGTAATCAGGATCATAAGAACTAACCGAGGATGCAAGTGACAGGCCTGGGCCAGCAATGTCTGGCTTTACTCGATTGTCTGCTGTTGGTCCCACGCTGCTAAATGCCGCAATTCGGCCACGGAGATATCCTGTATAGCTAAGTGCCTGGCCGGAAATATTGGTAAAATTCACCTTGGTATTATAGGCTGCAACCGCAATACCCGAACGGGTGGAAACCAAATCTCCGGTTGTATAAAGTGCATCTCCATCCCTTGCCCAGGTAAATGTGTATTTCGAAAAGGCTCCGTAATATCCCGATGTTTTTACCACTACGCCCTGCCAAGCATGAACAGTTCCATTACTTGCTTTTACATTGATTCCCACGCGATCCGGAACACGGTTAAGAAATTGGGCCAGCACATGCGGCTTTCCATTAAACTCATTTGCAACTCCGGTAACGGTTACAAAAAGGGTATCGCCGTTGGTTCCTACAAGCGAAATTAGACGCGTACTGTCATCGAGTCCAATCCACTCGGTACCAGCATAATACGAGCCTCCGTTGTACAAGGTAAACTGAACTTGAAATGTTTTTCCTGAATCACCCCAGAAATCAATTTTGTTAATCTTGGGATTCAAGGATGAAGAAAAAGTGGTGAATGTACTCAGCACCGTATCCGTTGGAGTAAAGGTCTTTCTGATATGAATTTTATTCTGACCATTATTTCCACCTGACAAAACGAAAATACGGCCCGGTCCGGTTAGGTTGTCCATGGCCTGGCTAAACAAACCATTCCCATCTCTTGGACCAAGCGGACAACCCCAACTTAGGTTTGCCACTGCTGGTTTGCCCACAGATGCCGCATACTTAAATGTGTAATTGACACCATCCAGCATATCTGCCATTCCCGTGCTGAGCCAATATTCAGGACTGGGATACAATCCCACAAAAACAAGGTCGGACTTGTATGCCACGCCGCGGAATTTTTTGTGATTTCCAGTCGGCCCATTGTAACCAGAACCACTAGCAATTCCACCAACATGGGTCCCATGAATGGTTTCCGTAATGTCGTATTGCTTGGCTAAAATCGAAGCGGAATCTGCATATTCTGCGCCATAACCAAAAGCAGTTGGCGGAGTTCCACTCCCCTTTTGCTCCCAAACCCGACGCACCCGATACTGGCTGAATGCGGTATCATAAAACGCTGGATGTGTATAATCAAAACCGGCATCCACAATTCCAACTACCACCGAATCTCCATTGAAAGCTTTGGGAAGACCAAGTCCAAGATGAACGGAATCAATGCGGGTTCTTCTTCTTGCAGAATCCAGATCCGCAGCTGCAGGCTGATCCATGTCGATGGCAACCAAACCTGGCAAGTCGGTGAGCGAAGAAACACGCGAAACCGGAATCCTGACAGTTCGGATATCACCTGCTTTTGTACCAACAAGGCAACCGAGTGCCTTTAAACTTTCCTCCTGAAATCCAGGACCGATTTTTATAAATGCATTTACAAGAATTTCGCCCTGAACACTGCGGTTGTAAACAAACTGCGTTGGCAATCCATGTTCTTTGAATTTGCCATGGTTAAGTTCATAGATGAACTGCTTTGTTGAGGCAGAAATCGAAGGTTTTACCTGATTTGAAAGCTGAGAATAGCTTTGCTGAACGAGGAAAAGGAAAAAAAAGAAAGATAAAATCCGCTGCATGTTTACTCCACTTAAGGAACAAACATAATAAAAAAGCCGGTGGTCAATTCATTAATAGCTGGAAGGAAAAGACCGAAATTTCCCGCCTAAGGAAGCCTCAGTATTTTTGAATACTGTGGTCTATTTCATCCGCATAGGCCAGAATTCCACCTTTAAGGTTGAAAAGGTTGCGAAATCCGTATTTCTCCTCAAGGTTCATGATGGCAATTCTGGACCGTTGCCCGCTGCGACAATGAACCACTACGGTTTTATCTTTTGAAATACGGTCATGAAATTCCAGAATAGAACCCACCGGTAACAACTCTCCACCGAGGTTTGCTATGTCGTATTCATATTCCTCGCGAACATCAATCAGTTGAAAATCCTCCTGACTGTCCTTCATCTGCTTTAGTTCCTGAACCGTAACTTCCTTCATGGCTTCCTTATTTGAAAAATCTTAGCGCAATATGTCTTTTTTAGAGAATTAATTATCAAATCAATCACATTGAACTTTAAAGTAAACTGGATAATGATCTGAATAGCCACCAATAAACTTTGGTCCAGCATACGTGCGGTAAGGCGCACCTTTGTGCCGGGAATATTTATCCTGCATCCAAATAGGATTGTAAATGGCAGTTGAGCTACTCACTACCCGAATCCCTTTTTTGGCATCCGTCATATTTCTGGAAACCACAAGATTATCTAGCATATTCCAAGCCTCCTTGTAAGAATGGCTTCCTTCTCCTTTTGCAGCAAGTGCCGCTGTAAGATTCAATAAATCTGATTTGCCGTCCTGACCTTCTGCTTTAAGGCCAATCGAAACTGAAGCGTCCGATGGTTGGTCATTTAAATCGCCCATCAAGATAAAACGGGCTTTTGGATCCAATTTTTGGATGGAATCAATGGCAGCTCTGGCAACCAAGGCAGCAGCCATTCGTTTGGCCTTGGATTCTTCCTCGCCACCACGCCTTGAAGGCCAGTGATTCACGAAAATATGAACAGGCTTTCCATTCAATTTTCCGTTTACCAGCAAAATATCGCGTGTTGGGTAAGCAGAATCGCCTGGAAGCTGAACCCGCAGTCCAGTCGAGCCATCCGGTTTAAAATCCGCCAATTTGTAAATCATGGCAACATCGATTCCTCTTTTATCCGGGGAATTGCGATGTACAATTCCATAAGCCTTAGCCGCAAGCCTTGGATGGCGGATCAGTTCTTCTAAAACATACTTGTTTTCAACTTCACAAAGGCCCAGAATTGACGGACCACCACCAAGAGAATCAATCACTTTGGCGAGGTTATCTATTTTGCGGGAAAAGCGTTCGCCATTCCATTTATTTTTTCCCTGAGGAAGAAATTCTTCGTCATCAATTTCAGTATCATTGATGGTGTCGTAGAGGTTTTCAACATTGTAAAATGCAATGGTGAATTCCTTTTTCTGGGCCTGCAGAGATGAAAAAAGCAGGCAAAAGGCTGGAATTAAAAGACGCTTAATTTGATTCATTGTGTTTCTCAGGGGATAATATTTTCAGGCAAAGGGAAGTTCTTGGCCTTGAGTTCTGTTTCTAGATATTTTCGAAAAGCTTCCGCTTCTGCCTTTGAAGTGAGTATTTCAATTCTTGGTAGAGTTTGAAAAGCAAATTCAACCAAGCCAGATCTGATGGCTAAACCTGCAAACAACTTGAGGTATGCTGCATTATTGGGATCGAGCTGACTTAGTTCAAGCGACTTCTGATATGCCTGATCTCTTTGGCCATATTTTTCAAGCGCTAAAACCGAATGAATGGCTTGACGATTATTCAATGGTGCTTCTTGAAGTGTTGAATTGAAAAATTTAATCGCTTCAACACTGTCCTTTTTTGATTCGGCCAAGCGGCCTAAAACAAATTGATCAAAACCATCCTTGTTGGATTTTTCGAGTTCTTCAAATTTGGAAGATGCCTCTAACACAAGTGGTTTGGCCTGGCGGATCTGGTCTTGCCATTTTTTGTCTTTCCCGTGGAATCGAACTGCATATCTGTATAAATCCTGGAACCTGAAATTCCGATTTTCCCGATAAGCCTTGTCGAAGCAATATTTCCAAAGAAAACGCTGGGCCTCTTTATCGCCAGTGAGATGAATCAAATCCTTCAATTGCTGCTCACCAATTTTACTCCAATTGATTTTTATGAAGGCGCTTTTCTCCGGATCCGAGCGCTGTGCGGCATTATGAAACTGCCCACTTCCGAGTCCATCGGCGAGAATGGTAACCCGAATTCTGTCGCTTTTACTCAAATAGGGCAAAGCTTCTCTGAAAGCCCAGGCTGCTTCCTGTTGGTTGCCGGCATCCAAACAACTTACGGCATACCAATACCAGGCATTTTTCATTCCCTGCATAGCAGCTTTGCGGAAATAACCAGAGGCTGTGAGATATGCACCTTGCTCAAAATAAACCTGACCAAGAAGCAAACCAAGGTCAATTTTATTTTTGGTCCCAAGCTCATAAAGTCTGTTTAAGTCATCCAGCCCTTTTCGGACATTTCCGGTCCGGTAATAAAGCATGGCTTTCCCCATGTCTATTGCCTCAGAATAATATTTCCTCAAAGAATCACCTTCAAGTGCAACCAAAGATGCCGTTCCAACTGTATCCTGAGAAATTGCCTTATTAACAAGCGCGTGGTATAAAACAAATGCCTGCATTTCTTCGGGAATATCCTTAAAAAAGCGGACAGCATCTGAAATCCCTGAAGCCTTTTCACCTGCGAGATTGGCAAAAACAATATCATTGTTGAGACCTGCCCAATCCCCATCTGCACCAGAACCAGGGTCTTTACTGGGAAGTCCATCTTTCTCTTTTCCCTGACTGAGATAATGAAATCCCAGATTTACTTTTCCTTCCAGGGAAGCATTGGGACTTTGAGAAGCCAATGAAAAATAATGCCTCGCAGAATCTGGATAAATCGTGTTGCTGAAAGCCACTCCGATGTTGTTCAGCAGGCGACCATCCTGTGGAAAATTCTTTATACCCTTTTGAAGGCAAAGCAATTCCTCGAGATTTTGACCTTTTTGCCGGTACACCTGGGCCATGGCAAGAACTGCCTCCGGACTTGGATTTTTTTCCAATGAAGTCTCAGCAGATCTGCGGGCCATTTCCAAATTTCCAGTTTCCAGATAAAGGCCTGCCAAACTCAAATTAGACCGTTGATTTCTCGATTCCATGCTGAGAGCCTGCTTGTAGAATTCTTCCGCCATTACCGCTTTTCCGCTAAGCCTTGCATGATCTCCAGCAAAAACAAACCTGGCAGCGAGTGTCTGATAAAGTGGAAAATAGCCACTGTTAAACATAAAAATTATCACGCCTGCGATTCCAAAAACCGGAATGGCCGAAACTGGCATATAACGAGGTCTGAAAATAACCTGATGAACCCTGAGCCCATGGCCCATCAAATCAAAGAAATTTATGAGCACATAAAGGAAGAAACTCAGACCCATACAAAAATGAATGAGGGTAATTCCATCCTCAAGTACTTCAATTATAAGGTCATTCGCAGATGCAAACCCAATCGCAGAAGTGAGCAAAAACAAAACCGCAAGCCCAACATATAATCCTGAAATTCCTGTAATAAACCCAGGTGTGTTTGGTCCCAATGGTTCTTTTCTTGGAAGCAACCAGAAACCAGCCACCAAAGAAATGAACTGGAGTAAGAATGGATTCGGATAGAAAATATCAAGAACCAGTTGCCCGGTATTGAATAGGTAAATGAGGATATAATTTGCCAGGTAAAAGACTGAGAATACTGTAAAATGTAGCCAGCTTTGGGTATTGTTTTCTTCACGGGTAAGCAGCGTAAGAACCCCTTGAAGTATGTCAGTAGCATTTAGAATGATAAAAAGCAGGGAAGCCAAAATGAGTGGATACCAAAGTGAGGCCAGAATTCCGGAAGTCGCCTGCACTGAAAAATCGTTGATAAAAAAAAGAATTCCCTGTAAGCCATAAACCACAATCAGTACCCACCAGCGCCTTGCCAGATTCCAATCTGGTAGCCAATTGGAAATTCCATAAACTGGTAAAACAACAAGTAAAACCAGCAATCCTGTAATCCACTGACCTGTAATTCCAAAAGGCGCAAAAGCATCCGGTCCGAACAAAGCGACACCCGTTGATACTGCCGCAAGACCGCCATAGAGCCAAATTCCTGTAAAATAACTTAGGGAAGCTGTTAAAAGGCTAATGGCCAACAAGAAAACAATTACCGATGAAGTATAAATCCAATCGGGCGGAATTACCTTTCCAAGTGCGAAGTACTCAGCGAAAGCATAATTGGGCAAGCCGATAGAAAATTCCACAAGGTCAGATGGAATGGCAAAAGCCGGAATGGTTATTTCTTTCGGAATATAATCGTGGATGATGCGGATCGTCCAACTACTGCCAAGGAACCATGCCGCAACTGCAAACCCAAGGACCAAAGAAAGCAGGCTCAGGCTCAGGCGCCAGGCTCTGCGATCGGCACCTATCCAATTTTTGTTATGAAGGGGTTCAAGCATTTTAAAAAATTACCAGATGGTGGATTTGATGGAAGAAAAATTCAGGGAATTAAAAATTATAGCTCCCTGCCATTTAAAATTACCGAGCAAAGGCAGGCAACTTAAAAGTGGATTGCAATTTCTTCCTTCAGCTCGGCCATTGCCTTTTGAATTGGATCGGTGCCAATGGCCATCATGTGTTCAAAAATTCTTCTGGCAAGATCAATAGAAGGTGCCTGTGGATCCAGACCCTGCGCAGAGGTATTGGCAACAGACACCATATCTTCCATGGCATTTCGGATTAAGGCCCAAACCCCCTGGCCCATGTAAATTTGCTGACTAAGATTGTGACTATACTCTTCTCTGATTTCACGAATCAACACAGCATGCAATTCACCGGCAGTCATGCCGGGTTGATTGATCCGAATGATTAGATTTTGAGGACTTATTCTTTCGAGAAAAAGCGCCATTCTTTCGTAAGCCTGAAGCCGAACCGGCATGATGGCTTCCGTATTTCGGGCCCTGAGCTCAAGCACAGTTTTTTCCATTTGTCTTCTCAGCATGGCCTCAATACTGAGGTAAATGCCAAGCAAAACGAGCCCCCCTGGAAGGAGCATTTTCAGTAAATCACTTAAAATTTCCATGATTTTTTTATTGAATGAGGTTGCGAAGGTAATTTTGGGAACGATATTCTCCCACGGGATATTTAATCAACTCAATGAAACTGCTTCCAATCAGGCTTACAGATGCTGCAATTCAGGAAATTGCAGGAATAATGGATAGAAAAAAAATTCCGGAAGGCTTTGGTTTGCGCATTGGTGCCAAGGGAAGTTCGTGCTCTGGAACAAATTTCATCATTGGCTTTGATTCAGTCCACACAGAAGATGAAATTTTTACCGTCGGCGGTTTCCAAGTTTACATAGAGAAAAAACACTTTCTCCATTTGATTGGGATGATGGTTGACTTTGTAGAAGGAGAAACTGAAAGAGGTTTTATCTTCTCAAAAGATAACCTTCAGATTGTTTAAAAAAATTCAGAATTTTTAGTTTTCAAAGCAAAAAACTGGTGCTTTTCATTGGTTTTTTCCGTTTATTGAAAAAGCATGGTAATCATAACCAATTAATTACCAACCCAATAATCTTAAATAATTATCGATTTTTATCATTTAAAAAAATACCAAATCCCATTGCGTTTTTCTATTGAATCCCTTTCTTTTGCAAAAGTATTTTTTTCTCATTTTACCAATTAACAGTATGATTCATTATTACAATTCTTTCTTTGCTAGGATTGTGTTCTTAGCAATGCTTTTGCTCGGTTCGGGCAATGCTTCATTTGCCCAGATTTATGCTCCGGAAGGCATCAACATGCCAGGTGACTGGAATGGCTGGACAAACCCTCCTGCAGCTGGTTCGGCATTTGGCAGCGAGTTTCAAGTTTCAGGTGGCGGCGTAAAGCGCATCGTGAACGGCACAACCCGTTGGTGGAAAACAACTTTTACCGGAACCACCGGAGGTCAGTTTTTGTTTACAAGTGGTTCCTCAGGTAATCCTTGGGGCAACAAATGGAACGAAACCACGGTTGCCATGAACACCCTGCAGAACTACGCTTTCAATGGCGGTGGTTCTAACAATTCAATTACTTGTAATGCATCGAAATTCTATACCTCCATCTGGGAAGAAAAAGATGTTGACAACGGCGGTCCAAATGATTTTGATGGCTACACCAGCACAAGAGCGATTTTCATGGAAACATCAGCAACTCCAATTTCAGTTTCTGCTACTTCCCAAAGTCCTCTGGCAAGCAATGTAACTCCAAGCGATGTTGTCACTGTTTCGATTACTTTATCAGCAGCCAAATCTGGAGAGGAAATTGTTTACCTCCGTTATTCTACCGACAATTATGTAACCAGCACCATGGTTACAGCTGCTGGTTCAGGTACATCTTACACAGCAGACATCCCAGCACAAGCTGATGGATCAACTGTTCAGTATTATGCCATTACTTCTACCGTATCCAGCATTTCTGCTGATTATGATCTTTATTCTTTGTCTAAGAGTGCCAATAGGAGTTACACTTCTACAGCCTTGCCACTTGTAAACATCAGTTTCCGCGTGGACATGCAGAATGAATTAGTATCTGGATCAGGTGTATTTGTTGCAGGTAGCTTCAATGGCTTTAATTCAACAGCAAATCCATTAACCTTAATTTCAGGTACTACTTACGGAACTACTATTGCCATGGCCCAAGGCTCCACAATTGAATTCAAATTCATCAACGGAAGCAGCTGGGAAAACGGCTTAAGCGGTTCTTGCGTGAATGGTTCTGGAAACAGAGTTTATACTGTAGGAAGCTCTGATGCTACAATTGCTTCAACTTGTTTTGCAAAATGCAATGCCTGTGTAGCCAAGGTGGCTACTACTTTCCGTGTAAACATGAATGGATTGACAGTTAATCCCAGCGGAATGAGCATTGCCGGTGATTTCGGAAGCACCTATCCACAATGGGCACCAGGTTCGATTATTTTGTTCAATGAAGGAAATGGAATTTGGGCTACCACACTTCAATTGGTACCAGGACAAGTAGTTCCATTCAAATTCATTAACGGAAATGCTTGGGGCCAGGATGAAGGCGTACCAGGAGCATGTAGTGTAGGTGGAAACAGGTCTTATACCGTTCCTCCAGGCGTATCTTCAACTCCATTGGTTTGTTTTGGAACTTGCGGAACTTGCATCACTGTTACCTTACAAGTGGACATGACTGGCCAAACAGTTGGTGCAAATGGAGTCCATGTTGCAGGTGCTTTCCAAGGATGGAACCCAGCAACGACAGAGCTTACCAACATCGGTGGAAATATCTATGCAAGAACAGTTTTGGTAGACCCAAATCAGGTTTCAGATTATAAATTCGTAAACGGAAATTCTTGGGGTAATGACGAATCTGTAGCCAATGTTTGCTCTCCAGGATCAAATGGAAACAGGAATTTTGTAATGGGCAATAGCAGCAAGACACTTCCTGTGGTTTGCTTCCGTCAGTGTTTGGGTTGCAACGATGCCAGCTCATGGAGAGGTGTCAATTCAAACTTTGCTGATGGCAATAACTGGACTTCTGGTGCAGCTCCTACAGCTGGTTGCCGTCCAGTAGTTATTAGCAATACTGCCAACAATCCTCAAATTTCAACTGGTGCTTTTTCAATTGGAAATCTGACCTTGACTGGAGGAACAGGAATTGGCGTTGCTTCTGGCGCAAGCTTGAATATTTGTGGCAACATTTCAGCCAACAATGGTACTTTTTCTGGTGATGGAAATATCACATTGAGTGGTTCATCTGCACAAACAATTTCTGGAATACTCAATACTAGTGGTTCAGGAAATTTTGTTATCGACAATTTTTCTGGTGTTAGCCTTTCAAGTGGCGCTATTGTAAAAATCAATAACGGTTTGAAATTGGGCGATGGCAATTTCAATGTAACAGCGGGAACATTGACAATTGGCTCAAGCGCAACAAGTCAGGGCCGAATTCTTAAAGCCGAAGCAGGTGGCTCTCTTACAGGACAAATTACTTACGAAAAATACCTTAATGGCTTGGGTGCTTCAGCAACCGGATCTTGGTATTATGTATCCCCAACCACAAGCAATTTTGCACTCGGTTCATTTGATCAAGGTGGAAATAACTTGCACCCATCTACTTTCCTTCCAAGCAATCCAGATCCAGCATCTCTTTATTTCTATTCAAACAATGGCGGTGCTTTTGATGACTTTGGCTGGGCAAAAGGATCAAGTGCTTCTCAAACTGCCAATGCCGGTGAAGGATTCCGTGTATGGGCAAGAAAAGCTACTTCCAACAGCCAGTTCAAATACTCTGGTTCCCCAATTGGTGGGAATGTAAACTTCCCAATTTCTTATTGCGCTACAGGTTGCTCTTATTTAGCCAATGGCGCAACCAACGGATGGAACCTTCTTGGAAATTCCTACCCTTGCCCAATTGATTGGAATGCTGCCAGCGGTTGGACAAAATCCGGCATTAGCGGTAATGCAATTTACATCTGGAATGCCTCAACTGAATCATATTCCACATACAACGGAACCGTAGGTTTGAATGGCGGAAGCCGCTACATTGCTGGTGGACAAGCGTTCTTCGTAAATGCTGCATCCGGTGCTGCCTCTTTGAGTATGAATGAAGATGTGAAGTTTGACATCTATACTTCTGGACTTCGTGTAGCTTCTGAAGAAATCAGCGGATTGAAAATCACTGCAATTTCAGATAATCGTCAGGACGAAGCCTTCCTTGATATGACTCCAGGAAATGAAACTTCTTCTGCTACAAAACTTGACAATCCAGGAATTACCCTAAGCCTTGGAACTCAAAATCGTTTCAGCATTGCCTCTCCTGCCATTGTAGAAGAAGCCAACCTGATTCCTTTGAACCTTCGCAGAGCTGGAAATTCATTCAGCATCAATTTTGAGAAGTCCGGACCACAATCTGCTTTCCAAAATATTTATCTGAAGGACGAGACCAACGGGCAACTTTTCCCAATTGGCGACAATACGAGTTCTTTTGATTTCATCAGCACCGGCAACGATGCAAGCCGTTTTAGTTTGGTAATCAGTGATGCGGCAACTTCCGTAAGTGGCAAAATTTCTTCTGCCATCTCTGTTTATCCAAATCCTTCCAATGGAAAAATCACCCTTCGCAATTCCAATGCTACCAAAGGTGGTTTCAGCGTAAGCGATTTAAGCGGCAAGATTATCCTTCGTGGAGAACTTACTGGTGTTAACCAAATCATGGATGTTCAAACACTTCCTGCTGGTCAATTCCTTATCCGTTTTGAACAAAGCCCTGAAGTAATTCGCTTCTCTAAGCTTTAATTCAAAGTAGCTTTTAAAAAAAGGCCATCCGAAAGGGTGGCCTTTTTTTTGCCTGCATCGCAAGGAATATCAAACTGCAGCTTTATCTTAGCAAAAAACCTCCTTGGTTTTTGTAGGAATAAACCCCCATGATTTTCAGCGGTATTAAAATGGTGCTGTTTCAGGAAAATTCGATGAAAGTCTTTTGTCGGACGATTCTCTGTGGCTGGTTTTACCTGTATTTTTCTCTACCCCTTTTTGCACAGATAAACACAGACAGTCTTGAAATTAGTGGACTGAGAATTTTGGTGGTAAACAGCCCCAGACAAGATGAAGTGTTTTTAGATTTAAGTCCGGGTCACGACACGGTTGCTGTTAGCAAACTGGATAATCCTGGAATTACAATAGCGTTGGGAACCAATCTGCAACGATACGCAATCGCTGGTCTTGCAGTTGTGGAAGAGGCTGGAATCGTCCCTTTGAATATCCGAAGAGGTGGAAGCAGCAATTATATGAAATTAAAAAAAACAGGCCCCGAAATGGGTTTTTACGCGATCTTTTTAAAGGATGATGCTCTGGGAGAAATTTATCCTTTAAGCAGTGATTCTACAGAAATTGAATTTTCCACTTTCGGAAATGATTCAGACCGATTTAGCCTGCTCATCCAAAGTAGCGCAACCAAAGCCCTCGACTTACCATCCCGCAATAAGCAAATATGTCCTCCTCCCCTTTCCAGTCAGATCAATATTGATCCGATGGACGCCGGAAGGCAAATGGATATTTATGATACTAAAGGAAGAAAAGTATATTCGGCCAAATCGGATTCAGGCATCTTAAATTTGCCAACTTTAGGACCGGGCCTTTACCAGCTTGTTTTGGAAGGACGAGGAAAATCCTGCAAATTGGTTCGTTAAGATTTTCAGGCTAAAAACTATAAAGAATGACAGAAGCCAATTCGAATTCGCAGGAAGACCAAAAAACAAATCCACAAATTCCTGAATGGCTAAAAAATTTGCAGGAAAACTCCTGGGAACTTGAACTCCTGATTTCCGGTGGTGCTGTATTTACTCTAGTTCAACTCCCTGATTTTTTTTGGGAATGGCTTACAAACATTCGAATCCAAACCTCACTCCCAGGTTTTCATATTTACCTTGTTTGTGGAATTCTGGGGATAAAAATCCTTACCAATGGATTTATTCTTCATCTGTTGATGAGGGCATATTGGCTGGCAATGGTGTGCATTAATTTTGTTTACCCAGGCGGAATCAATTCCGATTCAAGTAAACATAAGTTCCCGTTTAAAAACATCCACATGAAGGGTGATTTGAGGGAACTCATCATGAAGGTGGATAAGATTTGCGGACTGGTTATTTTTTCTTCCATTTCATCAAGCATTCTACTTTTCATTTTGCTGGTTGTATTTGGAATTTTTATTCCGTTTCTCAACTTATTAGAATCCAATGAATTTGGAATAGCGAATGGTCTTGTAGAATTATTGAGCATCCTCATTTTGTCCAATTGGGTGCTTTACATCCTTGATCTTTTAGGATTAGGCTTTCTCCGAAAAATAAAATTTGTGTCCATTCTGGTCTTTCCGTTCTTCAGACTTTATGACATTCTGACTTTACGAAATCTTTATGCCCGACCCTTGTTCTACTTTGGGAGCAATGTAAAAAAAGGTAATTTTTATCTGAGCGCGGGTTTGTTTGCCATTGTAACAATACTGACCGTTTATGCTGGGGTTTTTCGAAATTTAGGTTGGAAAAATCTGTTTGACCTCCGTGAATACAAATTTGCCATGTCGAGAGAATCTGTTGGTTTTGGATATAGAAACTATGCAGACGAATCAGAATGGCAGGAAAGGAACATTGTTTACATCCCTTCAAAAATCATCCGCGACAATGTTTTGCCTGTGAATGTCACCTACATCAATGGCATGGACCAATTGGTTGAGGCCAGCAATCCTGTTGATTCTCTTCGCTTTTTACAAGACATTGTGGAGGTGAGTATTGATGACAGTGTGTACCAAAACACCCGATGGTTTGAAAGATGGGAAAAAGAAATCAGCAACATCGGACTTGTGGCATTATTGCCCCTTGATCAGATTCCAAATGGATTTCACATCCTAAAGGTAAAAAGCCCTGATTTGCCCAATCCTAAATTCAGGAAGATGATAGAGGAGCGTGGCAAGGAATTTACCATTCCCTTTTGGAAGGATGTTCACTGATTCAGAACCCAAACCTTGACCAAAAGCCCTTTCCTTCCTTGGCTTCTTTGGGATGTTTTTTCAAAAACTCTTTCGCAGTCTTGTTGCAGGCATGGTCGCGCGGGGCAAATTCCCTGATTTTTTTTGCGTACTCAACGGCGAGCATAATGTTCTTATCCTCCTCGGCCATTTGCATGAGATTCAACAAGGTATAAAAGTAATAACCTGTCTCAAATGCCTGATTCTGATTACAAAACTGTAAACACTGATCGAAATATTTTCGGGATTTTGCCTTATCCTTTTTGTAGGAATACCGATAAATATACCCCAGATAATATGAAGCATATCGCCCGCTGGTGGCTTCATAACCCGGCATCTGCCGGTTGATTTTATCGATAATATCAAGCGAGACTTTTTCTACCTCGGCAGTCTTGCCCTGACTGTAACAGATTCTGGCATAAAGTCTTTGAAAGTATGGATTGTCAGGAAAAGTCGCTGCCAGATATTCGCAAAGTGGGAAAGCCTTTGCAGGCTGGTCTTCCTCATTGGCATAAATCCGCGCCAGATATAACTGGGCTTCGGTGCGGGTATAAAAGGCATTGAAGGCAACCTCCTTCAACTGCTTTATTCCTTTCTCCTTATCCCCTTTTGGAAAAAGCGCCATCACCGGTCGGAGGAAATGGTAGTTATCAGGAATCCACACGGAGTAATAATTGAACAAAGCCACACCAAAAAGGAATTCAGGACTTAGAGTGTCGTTTTGCTTGGTAATCTGGAGATTGGTTAAAGCACTTTTTCCTTCAAAAGCTGCCTTGGTCCAGGATCCTCGCTCCGAAAAAAGCCTGCCCTTAAATCCATGGGAAGCCGCCAAAAAGAAAGCGGCTTCAATGCTTTGCTTGTCTTTTCTCTGAATGTTTTCTGCCAAAGCGATGCTGGTATCCATGTAGGCCAGGAATGGCTCATCAAAAGCTTTGTTGTCGATGTTGGGCTGGATTTTCCACCATTCTTTCAAACCCAACAAAAATACCGGCAGCGGATGGGAAGGATAGCGATATCGCATCCATTGAAATTCCTTTTCGGCTACATCAAACTTAAAATTGTACATAGCATTTACCGCCTTCGTTGCATCTAATTGCAACTTTCTATCCATAAGCAAATATTTAAGCTGAGGATCATCAAACTGTCCCAATGCAGGAATGGACAGAAGGCAAAAAAGCAAGTTCATGAAGAACCTGTGCATAGTAGAATTTCGGGTTGTTTAAAATGTGAACGAAGTGCTTTACCTTTTATTTCATTGAGGTAGAAATCATTTTGAAAACAAGTTCTTTTACCTCAATATCCAAATGATGTGATTCCTGAAGAATCTTATCTGCCTGAATCCGAAAGCTTGAAGCCAGTTCTTTGTCCTTCAGGTCTTTCAGGTTGATTAGCACATTGAGATACGCGCCATAAACACCACAATGCAAGGCTGCTGCACCAACCCCGGCATCGGTTACCGAATTTGGATTGCCTTCCTTTACCATCGCAAGGGCGATTGGCAAACCCGAAGCCGCAATGCTCATAACTTGCAAAGGAATTTCAACTGCTCCTTTTTGCGCGAACTGAATTGCTGCGGAACGCGCTGATTTTTCTTCTTCAGTTCCTTTTGGCAAACCATACGCCTCCATCACGCGATTGAAAGCCTCCGTATCGGCATCAACCGCAGAAATTAATTTCCTACGAATCTCTTCAGCCTTTTCGGCCCAGTCCGAGAAATATTCCCAACGGTCATCCCATCCTCGTTTGTGCGAACTCAAATTCGCCACCATGCCCGCCAATGCTGTTCCACAAGCCGCAATGTAAGCTGCCACAGAACCACCACCAGGAGCTGGAGACTCCGAAAGAACTTCCTCTGAAAACTTGACCAGATTCATCGAAACCAGTCGGCCAGATTTTTTGTCTGCTAGTTTGTATTCGATAACTTTTTGCTGAGGATCAAATGAACTCAAATCATCGAGTCCCATTGATTTTACAGCAATTTTAATAAGTTCAGAATCTGGAACACCAACAGATCTCTGCTGTTTTTTTAGGAAATATTTTCCCGCATCTGTGAGCACCCGAAGTGGCACCATGCCGACAATTTCGGTTCCGGAAACCCTGATTCCCCGTGCATGAGCAGAATCTTGTACAGCATCAAAAGCCATGTGCAAGCTGGTGGTTCCAATGTCGGTTAGGTTCATTGAAACCTGGGCAACCCCATATTCTTCGATAAACCAACCAATGGCTTTTGCCGCTTTTAAAGTGCCCGCAATCCGAACTTCTTTTTCTTCACCACTTACAGGATCTTTTTCTTTAAGAAGGCGACCCGCTTCCCGAACATCAAAACTGATGGCATTTGCCCGACGAACCGAGGTGGTGTTCAGGTTAAAATTAACTGCAACCAAAAAATCTCTCGCTCCAATTGCAGTTGTACCAGTTTCAGGCACAAATCTGGCTGGACCAAAATCCGGCTGCCAGTCAGGAAGTCTCAATTTGGCTTCCAAACCTTCGTATTCACCGGCACGAACATTGGCGAGATTTTTCCGGTGTGGGGCAGATGCCGCAGATTCGTAAAGAAATACAGGATAATTGAGTTCTTCTCCTACCCTTTTGGCCAATTTCCTGGCCCAGTCAGCCGTTTCGTCCATTCCAATTCCAGAAACCGGCACGAGTGGACAAACATCCGTTGCCCCAAATCTCGGATGCTCGCCTTTATGCTTTCGCATATCGATCAATTCCTGAGCCTTTTTCATGGCTTGAAAAGCAGCCTCCACTACTTTTTCAGGCTCGCCAACAAATGTCATAACTGTACGATTTGTCGCTTTTCCCGGATCCACATCCAGAAGCTCAACACCCTCGCAAGCAGAAATAGCCGCAGCGATCTGGTCAATTACATGTTTGTCCCTGCCTTCAGAAAAATTGGGAACACATTCAATAAGCTTTTGCATTTAATTTGTTGAATATCAAATATTTTCAAGGTCTCTCTTCAACTCAAGCAAGAATGTCCTTATCTTCAAAAGACGCTCTGCAACATTGTTCGTTTGAGGGCTTTTACCGCTCTTTTCGGTTTTTTCTAATAGGTGGCCTTGCGCTCCCTTGATCGTAAAACCTTTTTCTTTTATAAGTTCATAAATTCGGGCAACTTTTTCAATATCAGCTTTGCTGTAGCGTCTGTCTCCTTTTCCGTTTTTTCGGGGTGTAATGTGCGGAAACTCATCTTCCCAATAACGAATCAATGAAGTAGAAACTCCAAAATGACGGGCAATTTCGCCAATGGAATAATAAATCTTATCGGGCAATGGTTGTCTTTCTGCCATGGTATTAAGGGTTGTAATACCAATTTTCTTTTCCCATTCCGGACTGTACCGCAGACCAGGACTGAACCTTGAATTCAAGACAAAGTGCCGAGGCTGTAGAAAACTGATAAGGATTGTCACTGGACAAAACTGTGGCAATCTGGCTAATGCCTGGATTATGACCAACAAGTGCGATTGTATTCAGTTCCTGTCCAAAAGACTGAATGTGTTGAAGCAGTACCTGAAATCCCGCATTGTATAAGGCGGGTATTTCAATGGCTGATTGTTGAATGGAAAGAGTTTCTATGATAATTCCCGCTGTTTCGAAAGTCCGTTTTGCGGCGCTGCAAACAACTTTATCCGGCTGAATTTTATGCGAGGAAAGAAATGCCGCTAATTTTCTTGTCTCTGAAATGCCTGTTTCTGTAAGCCTCCGATCAAAATCATTGGAAGGAAATTGCTCAGATTCAGCGCTGGCATGCCGGATAAGAATCAGGTTTTTCATGATTCGGAAAGCACGGAAAAATGTCTGTTTTTTGCAAATGCATTTGAAGAAAAATAAATTCAAATTCCCCTCATAGAATTGAAAGACAATACAATAACCTGTTTTTTCACATTGAAGCTATTGCTATTTAGCATGATTGCTTGCGGACAGACAGGACCGCTTCGATTTATTAGCCCTTTCAAATGCGGAAACTGTCTGGATACTACGGATATCGTTACCAGCAATTCGATACCTGATTCCATGAAAGTTTCACTGGCGAGATTGGAATTTTGCGAAACAGGCAAAACCTCAAATGGAAAAATCTGGCTTGCCCTGGGCAATTCCGGAGGCCTGCTCGCATTTTCAGATTCTTTACTGAATAAGCCAATCCTTCTTGAAAAAAGAATCGGAACTCCATTTTATAAACCAATGAGGAGCAGTGCCTATAAACTGGTGTATACTTCAAAAATTGGCCCTGATTCTTATTTCGCTTGTCGCCTCGTCTCCGAATCCGGCAAATTCGTTTTGGATGAGATCCTGCTTTGTATGCCAAACCAAAACACACAAATGAAATTCAAGAAAGCCTACAACTGGATTTTGACAAAATAAAGACATTTTGTCTTATTTTACCATCAAGTATTTTTGATATCGAGCCAATATGGCGCATTTATGGATTTAAAACTGTAAGGAATGGTATTTGAATGAGGTAGAAAAAAAAGAAATCACCATGTACAACACCTTAATTTCTAAGCAATTCCCAGCCTTATTAGAAAATTTGCTGGACCCAAATTTACCGAGACCTGTAAGTTTACATGCCCCCACCAACATCGGGGAAAACTCAGTTCAGATAGACATCGAACTGGCCATCCCGGGATATTCGAAAGAATTACTGGATATCAACTTAGACGACATGAACATCCTAACAGTTGTTGGAAAATCACCTGAAGAGAAAAGGGATAAAAACCTTAGCTTCAGGCGAAAAGAAATAAATGTTAAGCCTTTCAAACGCTCGTTCAGACTTGGAAAAGAGATTGAGCGGACTGGAATTCAGGCAAGCTATAAGGATGGGATTCTTCGAATCATGGTTCCGAAAATTGCCGAAAATATCAAGAAAGAAGCCCTGTCCATCTCGGTGAAATAATCAGGATTGGTCAAGCTTAAAGTCCTCTGTTTTACATGAGGACTTTTTTATTTTCATTCCCTTTGTTTTATTTGTGAACTTCAAAAAGATATGGAAAACCCAAGTCCCGGGGAACCCCCCGAACAGGTCAACAGCTACTTCAGTCTCCCTTACCCTTTTTCCTTTCTGAAGTATGGCTGAATTGTGGTTGCTGTATACCGGCATTCTTATTTTTACGGGAATAGTAAGCCTGGCGGAAGCCGCCACTGCAGTATCAAAAAGAGCGAAACTGGAATCAGCGCTTAAACGGGGCTCCGCTAATGCCCGTTTTGTACTCGAAAATCTTGGAAGGCAGAGTAGTCTGCATCAAAGCCTACAACTTCTGATGATAATCATGATTTTCATCTGTGGGATGAATAGCTTTGATCTTTGGAAGGAAACGGCCATTTTTTGCACCCTCGAGTTTGGACTCTACGCTGAAAGGGCGCTCTTCACATCTTTTATACTTTCCATTCCGCTATCCCTTTATCTGATTCACCTGCTAATTATTCTGGCTCCACAAAAGATTGCAGCCATAAAACCTGAACCTATCGCCATTTTCATGGCACCGTTCACCCGGCTGCTTCACCGTTTGCTCAGGCCCCTTGTCTGGATTACAGGAACCACCACCAATGTTTTCTTTCGCCTACTGGGTCTCCCGCAATCGAAGGGCGTCTCAGGCGTAACGGAGGAAGAAGTAATTGAAATGATTGCACAGGGCACCAGTTCCGGAACCATAGAGGAGGTAGAACAAGATATGCTTGAAAGGGTCCTTCTACTTGGCAACCGAAGCGTGGCCTCGCTCATGACAAACCGAATTGAGGTTGAATGGCTTGATGTGAATGACCCAGCGGAAAAAATCCTCAAAATGATCATCGAATCAAACCATAGTTTGTTTCCTGTTTGCGACGATGAAGTAGACAAGGTGGTTGGCATCCTAAACTCAAAGAAATTTCTGGTTGCAACCCAACAGCAAAAGACTCCAGCCCTCAGATCTCTACTGGAAAAGGCAAGAATTATTCCTGAAAACATGAAGGCACTTACTGCTTTGGAAGAATTCAAGGCCAACAAAACCAAAATCGCCATTGTGGTAGATGAATATGGAGCAGTTCAAGGACTGATTACACAATCAGATTTGTTTGATTCCATTGTAGCAGAACACAACCTACCTGATGATGAAAATGAAATTTCAATCATTCAGAGAAATGAAAACAGCTTTCTGGTTGATGCCTTGCTACCTTTCGAAGAATTCCTTCAGTACTTTGAGGTGGATGATGTGGCCGCAGAAGACAGAACGGGCTTTCATTCCCTTGGCGGATTTATTCTTCATCTTTCAAAAGAGATTCCAGCAACCGGCGATAGCTTTTTCTGGAAAAATTTCCAGTTGGAAGTCGTCGATATGGATGGCAACCGGATCGATAAAATTCTGATTACCATACTCAACAAAAAAGAAGACTAAAATGAGCGACAAGTTTCCTGTAATTCATGCGACCACCGTTTTAGGTATAATCCAAAATGGTCAGGTTTGCCTCGGTGCCGATGGACAGGCGACATTAAACAACACAGTTGCCAAGAGCAATGTAAAAAAAGTGCGTCGACTTTATAACGATACAGTGCTGGCAGGCTTTGCCGGTGGCACCGCTGATGCATTTACATTGATGGAAAGGTTCGAACAGAAACTGGAGCAATACCGCGGACAACTTAAAAGGGCGGCAATTGAACTGGCCAAAGACTGGCGCACAGACCGATACCTTCGTCGCCTTGAGGCCATGCTTATCTGCGCAGATAAAAACGAATTGCTGATAATTTCAGGCACCGGAGATGTACTCGAACCTGATTATTCAATTGCATCAATTGGCTCAGGCAGTCTTTATGCCCAATCTGCGGCCATTGCATTAAAGAGACACGCAAGTCACATGAGTGCGGAAGAAATGGTGAGAGAAAGCCTTACAATCGCAGCGGACACCTGCATTTACACAAATCATAATTTCAGTATTGAAACTATTTCTCAACAGGAGATTTTGTAAAGAAATATGTTAGTTTCGAACCGATGAAAAAAGGTATAATTTCCATACAGTCGAGAACAGTTCTTTTAATTGTCTTTGTTTTGGGACTGATGCTAACATTTTTCTCGGATATTAAATCTGAGAAGAGACTTTCAAACGGTTCTTCAGGAAAAGACAAACAAGAAATCGCTGGTAAAAAAGCTACGATACTTCCATTTATCGTAATCGGTGGAATCCAATTGTTCCGAAAAACCTTTTCGAAAAAATGAGGCTTAGTCTTCGATAAAATACGATTCCGGGTAAGCCACTTCCATCAGGCAAAGTCCTTTTGCCGGCACGCTTTCTCCGGCTTTCTTTCTGTCTTTTCCATTTAATAGCGCCTCAAACTCCTCGAGCGTTCGCTTCCCTTTCCCAACTTCCAGCATGGTCCCAACCATCGCCCGAACCATTCCCCGCAAAAATCGATTGGCTTTTACTTCAAAAACCAGCCTACCTTCCCCTTCATAAAACCACTCAGCTTTTTCAAGTTTGCATTCGAAGGTCTTCACCTGTGTATGTATTTTACTCAAAGCCTGAAAATTATTGTGCCGAAGGACAATGTCACAGCAAGCCTTCATTGCCTCCAAATCAAGAGCTCCATACCAAAAATGGGCAGTTTCAGCCCAAAATGGATTCTTACTTCTCAGGATAGAATACTGGTAAGTCCTTGAAGATGCATCAAATCGGCAATGTGCGTCCGGCTTTACCGGAATGAATTTTCGAACAGCAATGTCCGGAGGCAAGGCTGTATTGATTTTGAAAACGCATTGCTCCAAACTCAGCATCGGATCAAAATCAATCTGTGCAATCTGACCAATTGCATGAACTCCGGCATCCGTTCTGCTGCTGCCCACCAGGCGAATTTCTTGTCTAAAAACCCTACAGAGCGTTTTCTCCAATGTTTCCTGCACAGATCCCGCATTGTTTTGAGACTGCCATCCGGCATAGGACTTGCCGTGGTAAGAAATCTGAAGAAAATATCGTCCCAAAAAAACTTCTGTTACTTTTGTCCAAACCCCTTTTTTGAAATTCGGAAATGCAAAATAGAATAACAGTAGCCGCATTGCCAACTTTCCTTTTCATCGTTTTGCTTGGCTTTTCAACCGAAAAAATCTCAGCACAACAAGAAACTGGTTTAATCCGGCAATCATTGCCTGTTGAGAAATCCGACAGCCTTTACAAACAAACAGCTCTTGCCTGTGAGGATCCAATAGAAAGCCTGAAGCCTGAAACATGGCTAAAAAGAGCCAAGGTCATTGGCTCGATTTTGGACGAGCCTACATTGAGCATCCGCCATACCAATACCGACCTTCGCGTTGACTTGGCAAATGCACTTCTAAAACTTATTTCAACAGATTCTAAAAAGGAACACATCCTTTACTCGGAACCCAGTCTTGCAGGCGTTTGCATCGACCTTACAAATTCGGGTTTACAGTCTCTAGAAAATGCCAGGGTTTACAAATCCGCGGAAGACGCAGGAATTGGCGCCGCACTGCTTGGAAAAAGCATGGAATGCTACATTCAAACAGGACATTCTCAATATGTTGTAGACAATGAGTGGATTAAAAATGGCCTTAGTTGGGAATGGATTAAATTTTACCAAGGGGTTGGACTTCGAAAATCCGGAGAAACTGAAAAGGCTATGAAAATCTTTACTTCCCTTATGTCCAGCAATTGGAGGCAGCCAAAGGTTTATATGGAGGCTGCTGATCTTGCCAATCAATTAGAAAAATCAGGTGAATCCATTACCATCCTGAACAATGGTTTTAAATTATTTCCCAATAATACAGAACTCGCCTGCGCCTTGGTGCAAAATTACTTAATGGTCAATAAAACGAAGGAGGCGAAGTCTCTCCTTAGAAAACTCGAAAAAAACCCAGAAAATGAGCAAAACCTGGATTTTGTATTTACAGAAGGATCTTATTTTGAGAAAAAAGGAGATTACAAGCGCGCTGAAGGTTTTTTTAGGGCTTGGTACATGGCAGACAAAAACGAGGTTAATGTCATACAATTTTTTGCCGCATTTTTAATTCGCAAGACCGACCAATTGGAAACTTCAAATGCAGAGGACCTCGCAACTGAAGCCATTAAAATGCTGAAGCATGCCTCGGAACTTTCTCCTGAAAATCAGGAAATCCCAAGGGCTCTGGAAGTTGTAAGAAAGAAATTTCCGAAGCTTGATAAAATCTAAATCGATGATTTAGTTTTACTTGTACACTCTTTTCAGTCGAATCTCCTTGGGTGGCGCAATCACCAAAGGAACTTTTTCAATCAGAACCGAACTGGTATCAAGTCCGAAGGCCTTGTCCTCGGGAAGGCTTAAGCCATCCAGCATAAAGTACCCATCCATCACCAGGTTTTCGTACACCGAAAGCTCGTTTTCGTAACTGAGGTGACGCTTAATTACCACAAAACGGAAATCACCTGTGATGTTCTTTTCAGCCAATGAAGCATACCGGGAAGTAATGTCAATTTCGCCTGCTGCAACCATTTCCTCCACCACCTTACGGAAATAGAGGTTGATTTTTTGATCTATGCGAAAACCAAGCCTGAACTCAACTTTAATCACATCATTTTCGGCAAGGATATCAACCTTGTATTGCTGTGTGTAGGGTTGATCTTCTACATGGATATGCACAAACCAATAAATATCCGCCCGTTTCGGCTGTTTTTGCAAAATTGAATACAAAATCTTGGATTCAATTTGATCCCGGCTGTCCGCTGAAGTAAGGTAAACAAGGTGCGTTGCAAACTTTGGAACAGACTTATCATTGCTCAATCGCTTCAGCACACTAATGTGCTCATTGATTGGCGTAAATGTGATATAACGATTTTTGATTTTTCGGCCCTTAAACCAAACCCACATTACCGCCATGATTAGAGCACTAATCACGATTGAAACCCAACCACCATGAGAGAATTTCACAAGGTTTGCGATGAAAAACGAGACCTCAAGGGATAGGTAAACTACAAGTAATAAAATTATCCAGACTGACTTTACCCTTTTTACAATCAGATACTGGCTAAGCAAGTAAGTGGTCATAAGCATTGCCAATGTAATTGCAAGTCCATAGGCCGCTTCCATTGCGCTGGATTTTTGGAAATAAAATACGATCACTAGACAGCCTGTAAGCAGAAGCCAGTTTGCGCTGGGTACATAAAGCTGACCCTTCATTTCAGAAGGATATTTTATTTTCACCTTAGGCCAGATGTTCAATCTGATTGCCTCAGAAATCAAAGTAAAAGAACCTGAAATCAAGGCCTGACTGGCGATAATTGCCGCTAAGGATGCGATCACAATACCAATCGGCAGAAACCAGATTGGCATCATCTGATAGAAAGGATTTATTTCCTCAGGAAAAACAGTACCAGAATGTGTTTTTAAAACCCATGCACCTTGGCCCAAATAATTTAGAATCAGACAGATTTTTACAAAGGTCCAGCTAAAGCGAATGTTGTTTTTCCCGCAATGGCCCAAGTCTGAGTACAAGGCCTCCGCCCCAGTTGTACAAAGAAAAACTGCCCCTAAAAACCAAAATCCATTTTTAAAATTAACAAGCAAATTGTATGCGTACCAGGGATTTAGCGACTTGATAATCATCGGGTTCTCGCGCATCCAAAACACCCCGAAAAATGCGAGCATCCCAAACCAGACCAGCATTACTGGTCCAAAAGTTTTTCCTACAACGGATGTCCCAACCCTTTGCAAAATGAAGAGCAGAGAAATGATTGTTACAACAATTGGAATTGTGGGGATATCCGGATTCAAAATTTGAAGACCCTCGATGGCTGAAGAAACCGAAATTGGTGGCGTAATCATGCCATCAGCAAGCAAGGCAGCTCCACCCAGAACCGCGGGTAAAATCAGGGTTGACTTAAATCGCCTGATAAGGGCATATAAAGAGAAAATCCCTCCTTCGCCATTGTTGTCGGCATTTAGAGTAATGGTTACATACTTTACAGTTGTGATTAAAGTAAGTGTCCAGAAAATACAGGAAAGACCTCCCATCACGAGCTCCTCTGTAACAACTTTTTCAGCAAGGATTGCTTTAAAAACATACAAAGGTGAAGTACCAATATCCCCGTAGATAATACCTAGGGCTATTAGCATTCCGGCCAAATTGGTCTTATGCCGGTAAGCTGAATGTTCCATCTAAATTAATAAAAGCCCAAATGTAAACTGAAGCGCACAATGATGCACAAGAGAATTTGATTCATCTTCCTGAAAATGAACACCCCGAAAAAAAACTCTGAAAAGAATTTGCTCTCAGGCTTGCAGAAACAATTGTTTTTCTACCTTTGCAATGCGTAAGCGATGGTCCCGTAGCTTAATTGGATAGAGCATCTGACTACGGATCAGAAGGTTAGGAGTTCGACTCTCTTCGGGATCACCAATAGGAAACACTTAAACGAAAGAACAAAGGGAAAACATCTTTACTTTAATAAAGTAATTTATGGCTTGAACATTTACGTTACCAAAAGCGTAAATTTTATGACTACCCTTCATTCCGTTTCCGACTCCGGCTTACTCGAATCATTTCGTTCCGGAAATCAAAAAGCATTTGAAACCATGGTACGCCGTCACCAGGCGCGTATTTTTTCGTCTGCCATGTTGGTCGTTCGCGATCAGGATGTTGCAAAGGACATTGTGCAGGATACATTCCTGAAATTTTACACCGTTTTCTCAGAAGGCAGGTATAATGAAGAGGGCAAACTCCTTCCCTATTTGCTGAGGGTTGCGCACAATCTTGCCATCGACCAAATCCGGGCCCAGAAGAAAATGCCGAAGGTGACCAACTCCGAGGGAAAAGATATTTTCACATATCTAAATATTCAGAATGAAGATGCGTTTGATACTCTGGAGAGCAAAGAGAACCATGAGATCCTACGACTTGCAATCAGCAAACTACCTAAAGTACAGCAGGAGCTTGTCATTCTCCGTTTCTATGGCAAAATGTCATTTAAGGAAATTTCTGAGCTCACCGGCATTAACCTCAACACCTGCCTTGGGTATGTGCGGAATGCCGTTATCAACCTTCGCAAACACCTTAGTCCGAAAATAAAAGCTTATGATTCAAAACTTTACCCCGAATGATGTATTACTTTCTAAATCAGGTGAGTTAAGCAGCGAGCTTGATTACCTTTTGAAACTGAGCATCAGCGAAGACCCAAGCCTTGAAGAATTTTCCCAGGATGTAGAAATCATTGAAAGGGAATTAAACCGGAATTTTCGCGACCCCGGTGAAGCAATGGTAATGCGCATTATGGCACAGGTAAATCGTCTGAAAACAAATCCCTGAAAAAGGGCAGTTTCAAGTTCCTAATATTGGCCACCTACAAGTGGCCTTTTTTTATGCGCATTTCTGTGGCTTCAGTTGGGCCTAATTGTCCAGCCATAGGCGGAAAACACCTAACCGTTTAAAAAAAATCTTCTATCAACTAAATAAATTTTCGTTGATAATCAATTGGGAATTGAAATTTCGAA
Source organism: Cytophagaceae bacterium (assembly GCA_947441055.1). Classification (GTDB taxonomy): domain Bacteria; phylum Bacteroidota; class Bacteroidia; order Cytophagales; family Flexibacteraceae; genus CAMDMI01. The sequence continues at coordinate 29,563 of CANETC010000017.1, forward strand.
TCATAAGTATGCTGGCTTTGCAGCGCCTACTTGTATTAAACCATCATTGCTTTTGTTTTAAACAAAACATTATAAAGCTATTCAAGGCTTCTGAATTTCCCCTCTGACCAAATATTTCAAACATACCTCGCAGCACCGGGACCAAAATACTTGCAGGTATTACCGCCAACTTTTGTTTGGATTCAGAGAGGTGTGGATGCACCCCAAAATTTTTACCCGCTTCTTATCTTCATCCAGTTCAAAGTGAATCATAAATGGAAATTTACTCAGCGGTAAGCAACGGATATTTTTGTAACGAACTTGATAGTAGGGATTTACTTGAAAAGCAAGAATACCTTTCTCCAAGTCCTGAATGAAAGTTTCCGATAAGTCCGCGCTTTTTTCTAAAAAATAAATCAGTGCGTCCTGCACTTCTGCAAGCGATTCGTGACTGAATTCAACCTTCCCTTCCACATTACAGGCGACCTCGCAACCTGATTAGAACTTCTTCTGCTGGAATGGCCAGTTTATCATCCCAGTTTTCCGATCTTCTCTCCATTTCACGCTGAACCTCAGGCGATATTTCAGAATGATCTTCCCAAATAATTTTAAATCCGTTTTCCTCCATCATTTTTTCAAATCTGGGAATTTGATCGTCAGAAATCTGAACAGTACGGAGAACTGTCATATTGTTTAGGTTTTATTAGGCAAGATAACCAAACTATTTTACCAATGAATTGTAGATCTGCCCTTTTTCTGACGAAACTTGCTCGCTTGCCGGCACCTTTTGCCCCGGCAATTCCGGCACCGCACTTACCGCACCAGATTTACTCCAGCCGGTAATCTGTCGCCCGATGCGGTCCATCAGTTCCGCAAGGATGGCATACTTTTTCTGTGGAATCTGTTTCATATCCACGGCCAATCGTATTTCAAGTTTCAGAAGCTCAAATTCTTCCAAAAACTGCATCAAATGTTCTTTCTTATCAGCCGAGCGGTTGGCCCGGTAAATGCAGCGAACCAGCTGCAGCGAATCGCGTTTCATATCCTGGCCCAGCGTGTACTTAAATTCCCGGCCGAAATCCTGTGTAAGCGCATAGATGCGCAGCAGCATCTGGTAGGTATCGCGGTAAACAGGTAACTCACTGTGTAGTGCCATTGCTGAAAAAAAATTTCCCGGCCTGCCCGGCTGCGCCGGCTCAGGCCGAATTATTAAATAATTAAATTGATAAATGGATAATTAAAAAGCCCGGAACGCACGCACCTGGTACGCATTGCCCTTATCGCCGTAGCCGATGCTGCCGTAGTTGAACAGGCCCCAAGCAGTGCCGGAATAGCCCTCCGACGACGACCAATAATTACCAAAATTATCTGAAGGAAAAACCTCAGTGGCTCCAGTGATGGAGGTGAGACTTCTATTGACATTGTAAAGGTTATTCCAGAGCAAATTAATTTCAAACTTAGAAGGCAGGTACCAATCGGTAAAACCGCCGGCCTCATAATCCAGGCACAATTTTGCGGCCGAGTTGGTATGCCCGACCTGGGCTACAATGGCATTGCTGTTGGCCAAGCCATTCCAGCTGCTGCTGGCGCCTGCCAGCTGGTTTGTAACATTGCTCCAGACTTGGGAATCGCTCTGGTTGGTAAGCGCCACAATAAGCCCATGCTCGGCACCGCTGCCATCTTTATATACTGTCTTGTCCTAAAATGGGTTTACACAAACAAGTGTAAAAATGGACAAGAGAATTATTACAAAATCAGTACAGTTTTTTACGGAATCTGATCGACATGAAATCATTGAGGAATACCTCAGAGGCGGTATCACCAAGGAAGAAATATGGCGAAAATACACTGGGAAATCAGACCATGGTCGGTTGTTAAAATGGATGCGTGATTATGGTTATGTGGATGATGTGACAATGCGGTCTAAAAAGACCACATTTGCCAACATGGCCAGGAATAAACAGCCCCAGACGGGCAATGACTTCGAGATGCTGCAATTGAAGAAAAGGATTGCAGAGCTTGAGAAGCAACTCAAGGATGCGGAGATGAAGGCGATTGCCTTTTCTACCATGGTTGATATTGCAGAAGAGGAATTCAAGATTCCAATCCGAAAAAAGTTCAATACCAAACCATAGAGAGGATGAAAAGCAATTTTCAGCACATAGCACTTGCCAGGTTATGTGGGTGGTTTGGTCTGACAAGGCAGGCATATTATCAGAACAGCTGGCAGGGGATATCCACCAGCATAGAAGAAGAACTTATTCTTAAGAAGGCGCTGGAAATCCGGAAGTATCACCGGCGGATGGGCACCCGGAAACTGTACGAATTAATGCAGGTTTATATGGAGGAACACAGCATCAAAATGGGCCGCGATGGCTTGTTCAGCTTGCTGGCTGCCAATAATTTATTGGTACGAAGACGTAAAAGAAGAATACAAACTACTTATTCAAGTCACTGGTTGCGCAAGTATCCGAATCTGGTCAGAAACATAGAATTGACGGGCGCAAACCAGCTTTGGGTTAGTGACATTACCTACTGGAAAATCAGTACAGGAGAGCATTTATACATCAGCTTTATTACCGATGCCTGGTCTCATAAAATTGTGGGCTATCACGTAGCAGAAACAATGGAAGCGATTGAAAGTGTCGCAGCTTTGAAAATAGCGCTGAAGGGAATTGAGAGAGAAAAAGAAATCAACCTGATTCACCATAGTGACCGGGGAGTCCAATACTGCAGTTCAGAGTATGTGAGCATTCTCAAAGCAAGACAAATCAGCATCAGCATGACAGAGAATGGAGACCCTCTGGAAAATGCCATTGCCGAACGAATCAATGGCATACTCAAAGAGGAATATCTGGATTGCTATGAAGTGACTAATTTGAAGGAAGCAAGGCAGTTACTGAAAGAATCAGTAGACCTCTATAACATCCAAAGACCTCACATGAGCATTGGCAATAAAACACCAGCTATAATTCATCAATCAAGCACAAAACCAGAAAAATTATGGAAGAACTATTATCGGCAGAAACCTACCTTTGTAAAGCAGGAACAGGACGAAGAACCAATCGTCAACTTATGTTAGGATTAATCTAAAAACCTGTAAACTTTTTTTAGGACGAGTCA
>CANETC010000018.1 GCA_947441055.1 Cytophagaceae bacterium
AATTGTCAAATGACGCAGGTCCAATATAAAAAAATAGTATTTTTACTGAACGAATTTGATGTTGGAAATGCAACGATTTTATTTTGATACTTCTGTATTTGGCGGTGTTTTCGACATAGAATTCGAAGAGTCAACATTCCAGTTGTTTGAAAGAGTAAAGCTCGGCAAAGTTATCTGTGTGTTTTCGGATCTTACCGAAACAGAACTGCTTAACGCACCAGAAAGGGTAATTAGTTTTTTTAAGAATTTGCCCCGAGAGTATTGCGAAAAGGTATCGGTCACGGATGAAATATTATTTCTGGCCACAAAATACATCGATGAAAATGTGGTTGGAAAAACTAGCTTTGATGATTGCGTGCATATTGCCACAGCCACGATTTGTAAGGCGGATATTCTCGTAAGTTGGAACTTTAAGCATATTGTAAATGTTTACCGTATCCGTGGTTATAATTCAATTAATATCCGGAGCAATTACCAGGCATTGGAAATTCGGTCACCTAAAGAAATTTTAGAATATGAAGACTAAACCAAAAAAAGATGTTCAGATAAAAGAGTTTGATACTGTTAAAACCTTCAGAACGATTAAGGAAAAATTGGCACTTGAACTCATTAATATGGACTTTGAACAAATTAAGGAATACCTGAAAGTCAATAGTACAAAGCTGTATTCGAAATAGACCAGCATGTCGTGTCCTAAAATGGGTTTACACAAACAAGTGTAAAAATGGACAGGAAATTCAAAATCTAAACTGTGAACGAAATCAATTATTTTTGTGAAAAAGTAGGTATGGGCGCAATCATTATTAAGGCAGACAGCCAAAGCAGTAAAATCCTGAAGGATCTTGCCAAACATCTGGGAGCCATTGTTACGACCGTGCGGGATGAGCAGTACGAAGATTTGCTTCTGGGTAAAATGATGGAAGATGCTAAAACCGGAACTTCCGTTAGTAAAGAATCAATTTTTAAAAAACTTAATGGCCGGTGACGGTAGAGTTTGATGCTTCTTTTGCCAGATCGCTTGATAAAATTACAGACAGGCGAATTTTGAGCAGGATTGCCGCAAGCATCGAAAAAGCAGAAGCTGCCGCAACGCTTCAAGAAATTCCAAACGTAAAAAAAGCTTAGCGGATTTAAAGAGTATTATCGGATCAAAGTGGGTGATTTTAGACTGGGCTTTGAAATAACCGACAACAGCATCATCCGATTCATTCTAGTAGCCCACCGAAAAGAGATTTACCAGAAGTTTCCCTAAAATGTTCGTTCGCAACTTTTAGAAAAAGTTCAAACCTCCAATGGCAGAACAGTTTCAATTCGCCCAACAAAAATCTCAATAATCAACCTTTCACCTCCCTGCGGCCATCGGCATGCTGGGCAAAGCGGCCAAGGTTTCTGTCGTGAACCTGTCCTGATTTTGGCCAGGGCCAGCCGCCAAACTGGGTGCGGTGGTAATCTTCAAAGGCCTGGTGGATTTCTTCCTTGGTATTCATCACAAATGGTCCGTACTGAATCACCTGTTCGCCAATCGGTCGCCCTTGTAAAACCAAAATGCGGGCTTCATCGGCACCGTTTTGAATGTGAAGCGACTTTTCGGAAAGGGCCATGAAGGAATGGTAGGCGGGAATGGCCTGATTTTCCACGCTGATGCCGGAACCCTGATAAAAATATAGTTTGCGGTTGATTCCCGGTGATGCTGCAGGAATTTCAAAAGAAGCACCGGCTTCAAGACGGATGTTCCAAACGGCTACTTCATTTTTCGGGTCGGCAGCCCATGAATCTGGCGGGCAACCGGCTGCTTTGTCCTTGCCCAATTGACCAGCGATGACTTCCACCTCGGTGGTTTTTCCTTTGCTGTCCTTGTGCATATGGTGCGGAATCTGCTCAGCCCAAAGCATTTTAAAATGCGGCTCCACCATTTTGCGGCTCTTAGGAAGATTCAACCAAATCTGGAAAAGTTCCATCGGATTGTCCTTGTCGCTGCGCAAAAGCGGAAACATCTCCGAATGCTGAACGCCCTTGCCGGCAGTCATCCATTGGACATCGCCATTTCCATATCGGCCTGCAGCACCCAAAGAATCGGCATGGTCAACCAGTCCTTCTCTAACAACTGTTATGGTTTCAAAACCCCGATGCGGGTGGCCGGGAAAACCTGGAACCTGCTTTCCGTGGTACATCCGAAATCCATCTTTTATGATGAAATCATCCCCAAGGTGCCGGCCAGACATATAAGATTTATCCGGACCCATCTCGGCATTTCCTTTTGGGAAATGGTCTTCGTGGTGCACACAAAAAAGAAATGGATCGGCGGTTTCCCACTGGAAACCCATCTGCTGGAGCCGGGTAATGACGGGTTTGTTCATATCGTTTTCAGAATTTTTGCCGGCTGCCTTTCCCAAAATCGGCGCAGTGAAAAAAGAGGCGATTCCCAGTCCCAGTTTTTCAAGGAAGTTTTTGCGGGGCAATGTGCTCGACATATCAGTGATGGCTAATGTTTGAGAACCGCAAGGTAAGATAGAATGGATTTATGGGCGAGAATTTTCCTCATTTGGGTTTACTGTTTTTTGCCAGCCACAAGTGCGGGATTTCAATTTTTGAATTATTTCTAACACATAAGTACGTTAATTTTTCGTGTTTTTGGGAACAATTCGGTCATTACTTTTGCGACTCAATTTTGAACATCAAGAAATTAAAAAATACACCGATGCCTTTTGTAAACAGCAATCTCCTGGAAGCCGGAATCCTTGAAATTACCTTCTTCCACGAAGCGCAGAATTCTCTTCCTTCTGATATCCTTCTCGGACTTGCGGATGCCATCAAGGTGGCAGGTGAAAACCCTGAAGTGCTGGTCATCATTCTGAAAAGTGGGGGAGACCGCACTTTTTGCGCAGGTGCCAGTTTTACCGAGCTGGTTGCCATTCAGGATTTTGATGGAGGAAAGACATTCTTTTCCGGATTTGCGCATGTAATCAACGCGATCCGCACCTGTGGAAAAATTGTCATAGGCCGGGTGCAGGGCAAAGCCATCGGCGGTGGTGTTGGATTGGCTGCCGCGGTTGACCATTGCTTTGCTACTACGCAGGCGCAGGTAAAACTCAGCGAACTGGCCGTGGGCATCGGGCCTTTTGTGGTTGGACCGGCAGTGCAGCGTAAAGTTGGTTTGTCGGCTTTTACCCAAATGACTCTGAATGCCACCGAACTTTATTCTGCCGAATGGGCGAAGGAAAAAGGCTTGTATGCGGAAGTTTTTGACACGATTGAAGAACTGGATGCCGCCGTCCTGGCCTTTGCCCGAAAACTCGCCGCTTCAAATCCGGAAGCCCTGTCTTTGCTGAAAAAAATCTTCTGGGAAGGAACCGATCATTGGTCGGAGTTGTTGTTTGAAAGAGCAGGCATGAGTGGAAAATTGGTTTTGTCGGATTTTACACGACAGGCCCTTGCCAAATTTGCGAGCAAATAGTAGGCGCTTTCTTTTGATTTATCATTTCCGAAAGAACGCAATTGGTTTAAATTTGCGCCCTCGTTCATTACCCCCTATTTGAAACAATCCATGAAAAAAATCTCATTCCTGATTGGAATGTGTACGCTGTTGCACATTTCGGGAAGGGCGCAAAACCATGTTTGCCATTCTCCGAATGGTCAAATTCGGCTTAGTCTTGGTCTCGATGGCAAGGGCCAGCCTCAGTATTCTGTCATGTTTAAAGGCAAAGCCATCGTTGAGCCTTCTCACTTGGGTCTCAAACTAAAAGACCATGACAAGCCCCGCGCCGATTTCGGTTTGTCGTATGCTCAATTGGCCATCGATTCGGCCAAAGTTGATGAAAGCTGGGAGCCTATCTGGGGGGAGGTAAAAACCATCCGCAACAATTACAAAAGCCTTATCCTGACTTTGAAGGACAATGCAGCTAATTCCAGTGTGGTGAAGATTGAATTCAGGGTTTTTAATGATGGAGTTGGATTTCGTTATGAACTTCCCGATCAGCAAAACCTGAAGAGCTTTATTTTGCTTGATGAGCTCAGTACTTTCAACCTTACTGGAGACCATAAAATCTGGTGGATGCCCGGTGATTTTGATACCAACGAGTACAATTACAACACCAGCCTGATTTCTGAAATTGAGAAAAATACCAAGAAGCGGGATGGCAATATTTTTACTTCTACGCCCATTAAAGGCGCTTTTGTGCAGACGCCTTTGATGGCAAAGACTGCTGAAAGTGTTTATGTCAACATTCATGAGGCTGCGCTGGTTGATTATCCTGCCATGGACCTTCAATTCGATACCAAAACCTTTGAAGCCAAGGCGACACTTGCCCACGATGCTTCAAATCCTGAGGAGTCGGATCCGGCGAAAAAGAACAAGGCGTATTTGCGCACGCCGGCCAAAAGTCCATGGCGCACTTTGGTGATCAGCGATGATGCCCGCCAGATTCTTTCTTCTAAGATGATTCTGAATCTGAACGAACCAAGCAAGGTTAAAAATCCATCCTTCATTAAGCCAATGAAGTACTGCGGCATCTGGCTGGAAATGCACCTAGGACTTTCAACTTGGGATATGGCCGGCACACAGGCCGCTTCCGATGCAGGTTCAGATGGAAAAACGACCAAGCGCACCAAGCATGGTGCCACCACAGCCAATACCAAAAAGTACATTGATTTTGCTTCTAAAAATGGCCTTGGCGGTGTTCTGGTTGAAGGCTGGAACACAGGCTGGGAAGAATGGTTCGGACTATGGAAAGAAGATGTTTTCGATTTTGTAACGCCGTATCCGGATTATGATGTGGTGGAAGTAAATCGTTATGCACACAGCAAAGGTGTAAACATGATTACTCACCACGAAACCAGTGGCAGCGTAACCAATTATGACCGTTGGATGGATACTGCTTACAAGGCGATGAACAAGTGGGGAAGTCCCGCGCTGAAGTCAGGATATGTGGGAAGAATTATTCCCCGCGGTGAATACCATGACGGCTTTTGGATGGTGAGTCATTACCTCCGTGCCATTAAGAAAGCAGCTGAGAAAAACATCATGGTTGTGGCCCACGAGCCGGTGAGGCCGACAGGTTTGCACCGCACTTATCCAAACTTTATGGCAGCTGAGGCGGCCCGCGGACAAGAGTTTAATTTCTGGAGCGAGGGAAATCCGCCGGAGCACGAGACCATTCTGCCATTTACCCGCATTATGGGCGGACCAATGGATTACACGCCTGGTATTTTTAAGATTAAAAAGAGTTCTTACTACCCGGGCGCAAAGGAGCAGGTTCATACCACGCTTGCAAAGCAATTGGCGCTTTACATCACGCTTTACAGTCCGGTGCAGATGGTTACAGATTTACCTGAGAATTATGAGGCCAAGCCTGATGCTTTTCAGTTTATCAAGGATGTGGCAGTTGACTGGGATGACACTAAAATCTTGCTGGCTGAACCTGGGGATTATATCGCTACGGCGCGGAAAGCCAAGGGAACAAACAATTGGTTTTTGGGTGCCATCAGCGATGAAAATGAAAGGACCCTTGAGCTAAAATTTGATTTCCTTGACAAGGGAAAAAGCTACGAGGCTACTTTTTATAAAGATGCGCCTGATGCCAGCTGGGACAACAATCCAGAGGCTTATGTGATTGAAAAGAAAACCATTACTTCTAAAACCAAAATGCCGGTGAAACTGGCGAAAGGTGGGGGAGTGGCGGTTTCGATTTTGGCGAAATAAACCATACCGAATTTTTAGAAGAGGCTCCGGAAACGGGGCCTTTTTTTGTTTAAGGTATTTTTGATAATGATATGATGTAATGCCACAATGGCTCGCTCAAAGTTTTTTACCTACTATCCTGGGAGTAAGGCGCAGCCGCTCTCAGGATCAGCAAATAAAAGTAGGGTCTCCGTCCCGGTTGAGGGGTGGAATGTTTGGGTCCCTCGGGTCTGAGACCCTCGCTTATTGATCGTCCTTAGAGTCACTTTGCGAACTCTAAGGACAGAGTGAAAACTTTCTATACAGACCAAATGCAAAGGGAAAAAAGTTAGACTTCAATCGGGCGAGGCTCCGGCCTCGTTCGCACTATTTTTTAGCCTCCGGCTTCTTAATCCGGCCGTGCCTTGGTAGGGTTCTGAGTATTTTTTAGCCCATGCTATCGATATCAGTTAAAGCTGGTTAAATATTAACATTCTGTTTATTTTGGCTGGAAGCCAAACAATAATCGGAACGCGGCGGAGCCACGCCCCATTTTAATGGTAGAATATAAGTGGAGACTCAACCACGTCAGATCGAGGAAGGAATCTTGCGTCTATGCGTTTGTTGTCTGCATTATGGATTGAGGGATTTCGCTGGTTTTGGGTTTCTGCGCCAGTGGTTCAGGTATGTAGGGACTCCAGTCCCGGTGGAGATGTGGATTGTTTGGGCCCTCGGGTCTGAGGCCCTCGCATATTGATCGTCCTTAGAGCCGCTTTGCGAACTCTAAGGACAGAGCAGATTTCAAAGACCTCACAGGTTTGCTTGCGTTAGGGATGGAAGTGGAAAGCCCGCAGCAAGCGTAGCGAGCGAGGACTTGAAACGAACAGCCCGACCCGCCAAAGGCGGGGAACGCCCATAAAAAAAATGACCCGCCGTTATCAACAGAGGGACATTTCCAATCAATCGTTCAACCAAAGAAAGAAGATGCGGCCTTGTATGTGCAGGGCATATGCAATCCCGATCTTCTTTTACAAACATAGCCTCTGTTTTCGCAGGCAATCGTGCAGGAAGCCGCGGTCTCGTACGGGTGTAGGGATTGCGGGAATGATGCAGATTTGATGTCTTTTTTCGCTGGAAATTGAATGTTTATGGTGCAGACCTTACGGGATTTTTTGAAGTGATAAACGGGCTTTCATTGATTTTGGGCTTGAATTGTGTTTGAAAAAAGCGAGTGAAGTTTTCAAAAATCACATGCGGCCATTTTGGGATTTGGGCAACAAAAAAGCCGGAAATTCCGGCTTCAATTGATTCTTGTTTGGGTGTCTCCTGACTTATCCGGTAATTATCCCGGCAAGGGTGGCACTGAGGTAACTCGCGAGCGTGCCGCAAAGCAGGGCTTTCATGCCGAGTCGGGCCAGGTCTGCCCGTCTGCCGGGCGCCAGTTCGCCGATTCCGCCAATTTGCATGCCCACGCTGGCAAAATTTGCGAAGCCGCAAATGGCAACGGATACAATCATGAGTCCTTTTTCGGTTAGTATGGGTACGCTTTTGTTTGCTAGGTTCTGGAACGCCACAAATTCATTGATGCTGAGTTTTTGTCCCAATAGTGTGGCAGCACTCGCAATGTCCTGCGAAGGAACGCCCATTGCCCAGGCCATTGGCCAGAATGCTTTTCCAAAAATCCAGTTCAGGCTTGGGTTGAAATCCGGGTTGAAAATATGGGCAATCTTTACCAGTGTCCAGTCGAGCATCGAAATCAGGGCAATGAAGCCAATGATCATGGCAATCACATTCATGGAAATTTTGAAGCCATCGCTTGCACCGTGAGAAATGGCATCCACCACATTGATGTAGGGGCTTTTTACCTCAAGTTTGATTTCGCCCATGGTTTCGCTTTCGGCTGTTTCCGGAAATAAAATCTTGGAAATAACCAGTGCACCTGGCGCGGCCATGAGGCTGGCAGCAATCAATTTTGGCGCGAGATCTAGGCCGGCTGCGGTGCCCATGTTTACATATACCACAAGAATGCCGCCCGCAATGCAAGCCATACTTCCGCTCATGCTGGCGAGGAGTTCACTTTGTGTCATGGTGGCTAGGTAAGGTCTGATCATTACTTGGGCTTCAACCTGACCAACAAATGCGCTGGCAACATTGCTAAGTGCTTCTGCACCACTTACTTTCATGATAAAATTCATGGCCTTTGCAATGACTGCAATGACTTTCTGCATCAGACCGATGTGGTATAGAATGGCCACAAGCACGCAAACCAAAATGATGGTGGCTGTCACATTGAAGGCAAATACAAATCCTCCCTGGGCAAAATTGACTACGGTTCCGTCGAATTGACTTACCCCAATTCCTCCATAAATAAAGGAAGCGCCTTGTCGGGCGAATTGCTCAATCTTTTCCATGCCGTGACCGAGGTACTGGAAAAAGGCTGTTACCGGTGGAATTTTGAGCACCAGAATGGCAATGGTTAGCTGTAGTAAAAGTCCGCTGATGATGACCCTTGGTTTAATGGCGCCGCGGTTGTTGCTCAGTGCGTAGGCGATGCCTAGGATGAGAACAATGCCAATGAGGCCCTGAAATCTTTCCACTTTGTTGTCCTAAAAAGGTGAGGGCCGAAGTAAGGCAGGCAGGTCCGAATTTCCTAATCAGAGGATTTTTTCAAGCCATCCTGTTGTCGAGGAAATGGTTTTTCCATTTTGGATCAGGCAGGTAGCATATTTCATCTTTGCCAAAAATTCTGAAGCGGTTGCGGGCTACAAATCGGTAAGTCGCATCCCGGAAAAAGCGCGGGAAAATTGATGCAAACTTTGACAGCAATCGAAAGCCGTTTAATTCCTTTCCTATTCTGATTGCAGCATCCGATTCGAGCATCAACTTTCCTTCGGAAATCACGACCATCGAATCTGCGAATTCCGGCTGCAATCCATGTTTTTCCAACAATGTTTTTCCTTCAGGTGATTGAAGTGCGGCCATTTTTATTCTGCCTTGTTTATCATGCATCAGCACTGTCTGGACCAAACCATTGCAAAGCCTGCAGTAGCCATCGAAGAGCAAAATGAGTTCCTTGTTTTGCGATTCGCTCATAATTTTTCTTCTTGAAAAGCACTTTCAATCAGCGTTAAAATGGATTTCGCCTGCAAACCCAGGCTTTCACTCAGCGCGATTTCGCAACTTGCTGTGCTGCTGTAAATAATGCCATTGTTTTCTGGCAGAATATCGCAGGACGCTTTTGCGGAAGATTTTGTGAGTTCAGGAAAAAGGAAGCCTCTGTCGCCAGCCATGCCGCAGCAGCCTCCTTGCAAAGGCATTTCTACTTTTTGGGCAAAGTGCTGGGCGATTGCCTGCAATTTATCAGCTGCCTTCATTTTATGAAGTGAGCAAACAGGATGTAACAAGAGACTTTCCTGCTTTTTCACCTGAGGCAATTTTGGAAGCACCTGATCGTAGAGCAATTCTACCATATCGGGGAAAAGCAGTTGTTTGTAGCGTTTCTGGTTTTCAGGATTTAATACCGGGTGGAGATTCCGGAACGAGAAAGTGCAGGAACTCACATCTGTTACGATGGGCAGTTTTCCTTCCAGGCTTTCATGCCAAAGCTTTGCTACAATTTTGTTGGCTGTGAATTTCCAGGCTTCCGAATATCCTTTGGATGAAAAAATCTGGCTGCAACAGAGCCCGTTTTCAGAATCTATTTGTTTGATTTTGATGTTTGCCTTCTTGCAAATTGAAATAAAATTCTGTGTGACATTGTCTTGATTATCACCGCCAAGGGATCTGTTGATGCAAGAAGAAAAGTAAAGAATTTCGGGGTTTTCGTCAGATGTGGAATTGCCTGAATTTTTACCAGGCGGATGCGGCATTGAAGCAGGCCAAACTGGAAAATCCGGTATGGCTTTGCGCATGGCGGCGCTGGTATTTTTCATAAAATTGGCACCAAAAATCCGGTTCACGAGGTGGCCGGTTTTTAGGATTGTGCGTGCGGCCGATTCTGCAAAGGCAAAGTTCTGGGCAATTTCCAGGGCCATTTTTGAAGCAAAAGGGGAGTGGTTTTCCCTTCGAAGTCGCTTTACAAGATCTCCGGTATTGATGTCTACTGGACAAGCTGCCGCGCAGAGTCCATCTACCGCGCAGGTTTCCATCACCTCATAATTTTGGTCCCTTAAAATTTCTGCCACAGCATGATGGTTGTCCTTTTGCTGGAAATCGCTTAAAGCCCGGCGAATCACTATTCTTCGTCTCGGACTGGCCGAAAGTTCCCGGCTTGGGCAGGCATGTTCGCAGTATCCGCATTCGATGCAACGGTCCACTTCTTCTTCCACCGCTGGCATGGGTTTCAGATTTTTCAAGTGGGCTTTTGGGTCGGAATTTAGTATGACTCCCGGATTCAAAATGTTATCCGGATCGATGGCATTTTTCAATTCCTGCATGATGGCATAGGCTTCTGGACCCCATTCTGTCTCCACGAAAGGCGCCATGTTTCTTCCGGTGCCATGTTCTGCTTTGAGTGTGCCGCCAAAATGCATGACCAATGCCACAACATCGTCCATAAAGTTGGCGTACCTATTTACTTCCTCTTCACTATGAAAAGCCTGTGTCACAACAAAATGAATGTTGCCATCCCTGGCATGCCCGAAAATTATGGCATTGTCGTATTGGTGTTTTTTGAAAAGTTTTCGCAGTTCCAAAACCGCATCTCCAAGCACAGGCAGCGGAAAAGCGATGTCTTCCAGAATCACTGAAGTGCCACTTTTTCGCACTGCCCCAACCGCCGGAAATAGTCCTTTGCGTACATTCCATAGAAAGGCTTGTCGCCCTTTTTCCTGGGTAAATTCAGGTTCTTCCAAAAGACTTAATTCAGGCCGGAACGAGTCAAAACGCCCTAGCATTTCAGAAAGTTGTAACTCACTTTCAGCCTGAAATTCTACAAGCAAGGCTGCGGCTTCTTCCGGCAAACTGGCCAAAATCGCAGGCATGCCTTCTTTGTCTTCAACCGCCTTTAGGGAAGCCCTGTCCATCAATTCTACCATCAGTGCGCCCGAATCATTTAGCGGAATAATGGCCTCACAAGCCGCATAGATGTCGGGGAAAAACAAAAGTCCGGTTGCCTTGAACTGGTGTTCGGGTATTGTTTCCAGCACTGCCTCGGAAATGAAAGCAAGTGTGCCTTCCGCCCCGATGAGCAATCTCGCTAGTATATCAAGTGGATGTTCGTGGTCGAGAAAGGCATTGAGCGAATAGCCAACTGTGTTTTTGCTCAGGTACCGTTGCCTGATTTTTTCATTCAGGGCTGGGTTCTGAAGAATTCTGTTTCTTAATTCTATCAGCTTGCCTGCTATTTGTGCGGATTCAGTTTCGAACCTGATATAATCTTCAGGTTTTTCGGTCGAATATGTCTTTCCATCCGGGAGAATGAATCTGATAAATTTTGTGGTGTGGTAGGAATTGCTGGCAACCCCGCAGCACATGCCGCTGGCGTTGTTCGATAAAATTCCGCCCATCATGGCCGCGCTGATGCTGGAAGGATCAGGGCCAATTTTCCTGCTGAAGGGTTTGAGTCTGGCATTGACCATCGCACCGGTGATGCCGGGTTGTACACGAACTAGTTGTCCATTTTGTTCTGGCTTACAGTTTTTCCAATGCTGACTCAGGTTGCACAAAATGCCATCGGTGATGGATTGTCCGGACAAACTGCTTCCACCTGCGCGGAAAACAAGGGGTGTTTTATTCTCCTTGCAAAAACGCAACAAAGCTGAGATTTCTTCCTCGCCATCAGCATGCACAACTGCCTCAGGAATAAGCTGGTAAAAGCCGGCATCTGAAGCATACGATACCCGATCGATAAGCCGGTCTTTTACCCGATTTGCCTCAATGAAATTGCGGATTTTATCTCCAGTAGATGTTCCCTTTTGCTTTCTCATTTCTTGCAATTTATGGGAGCTGAGGGCTTTTTTAAAGTGGATTCAATTTTTTTTTCAAAAAAATGAAACCTGAGTAAGCCTTCTGCCGAATGAGCCTTTACCTAAATTTGAAATAGAACAACGAACCCAAAATCCCAACCCTAACCCAATTATCTAAAAAAAGAATCTGCTTAAACCCAAAGTCGCAGAACTAGTTTCCCTCTTAATGAAAAGGCTGGCCCGATGAGACCAGTCTTTTTTTTGCCCTTGCCTCAATCCGGGGAAATGCCAAAACGCCACCCAGAATGAGAAACATTCCGAGGTAAAACAATGGGTGCATTTCTTCCTTTTTTCCAAATATCAAAAGCCCAAGCAAAATGCCATAAACGGGTTCTAGATTTACAGTGAGTGTGAGGGCAAAAGCAGTGAATCTCTTCATCAGTTCTACCGACATTGTATAAGCAAACACAGTGCAAACCCAGGCCAGAAACAGAATATTGAGCCAGTCCCAGCCTTTCGGCAGGGGAGGAATTGCAGATTGGATGATTCCTCCTGAAGCCAGAAATGGCAGGGAAATGGTGCAAGCCACAAAGGCGATTCCCATTTGCCAGGCGGTTATTTGAAAGGGACTATGGTGGTCAACCAAATTTCGGTTGAGTATGGTGAAAAGGGCACAGGAAATGGCTGAACTTATGCTGATGAGCAATCCAGTAGCCAAGGAAAAATCAGAATAAAAAATCATCACCAAGCCCATGGATACAATCAAGGCAAGGATGGTTTCGGTGCTACTGAATTTCTTCTTCGTCATCATGGGCTCCAGCAAGCTGGTCCAAAGTGCGGTTGTGGACATTCCTGCAAGGCAGGTGCTGACATTGCTTACGCGTGCAGCGGCGAAAAAGGTAATCCAGTGAAAGGCAGTGAGAATTCCGGATGCAATCATTGGCGCATAAGATTCCGATGGAAAGCGGGTATCCATGTTGCGAAAGCGCATCAATAAAATCAGGCTGGCGAATGAAAGAATTGTCCGGTAAAAAACGAGGTAGGGCGCATCCATTGAACTCAAAACCCCAAGCACAGATGTGAATCCCCAGAATACGATGCAGAGGTGCAGAAGAAAATAGTCTTTGGAACTGGCCTTTGTCATGCCTTATCGGGGAACAGATTTGTAAAGAATTATTCCGATGCCAGCAAAAATTAGGTTAGGAAGCCAGCATGCCAGCATTGGATCAAGCGAGCCAGCTTGGGCAATTGTGCGGCTTATGACATAAAAAATGATGTACAAAAACGCCAGAACAAAGCCCAGTGCAATTTGCAAACCAGCTCCTTCTCTGGATTTTCTGGCAGAAAGAATTACTCCGATTAGGGTGAGAATGATGACCGAGAATGGATAAGTAATTCGCAGGTATTGTTCTACTTCGTAGGTTTCGGTATTGTCTGCACCACGACTTCTAAGTTCTTTGAGGTAATTGCTTAATTCTGTGTTTGTAAGAGTTTCGTACTTCATGTACTGACTCTCAAAATCCTTGGGCCTAATGCTCAATAAAGTGTCTATTTTTTCAAGGGTTACCAGGCCTTTTCCGGTAGGACTGAAGTCGAAAATACGGACATTTTCCAAGCGCCACTTTCCAATCTCCGGCATCCATTTCATTCTGTCAGCCTTTAGCTTTTTCAAAAGTCGTGTTCCTTCTACCTTTTCAAGTGTGCAAATACTCCCTTCTTGGGTTTGGTTGTTGTAAGTCTGTACAAAAAAATAGCTGTCCTTGCCAATTTTGATGTGGGTATTTCTTCCGTCGAAATAGAAAGGGTTTTTTACATATTCCAGTTCAAATGCAATTCGTTTTTTGTTTGCGTCCGGGATTACAAAGCCAATTAAAAAATATGTCCCAATTGCAATCAAGCCAGAGCCAGCAAGGTATGGAAGCAAAAGGCGCATGAAACTAATTCCCGATCCCAGAATGGCAATAATTTCCGTGCGTGCTGCCAACCTGGAAGTCATAAAAACAGTACCGATAAAAATGGTTATCGGACTGAGCATATTCGCCATGTAGGGAAAGAAATTGGCGTAATAATCGAAGAGTATCCGATTAAGACCAGGTTTGGTTTTGATGAAACTGTCGTTTTTTTCCACGATGTCAATCATGCAAATCACCATCGTGAGCATGAGGACGATGAAGAAAAATGACTTCAGAAATTCTCTGAAGATATAGCGGTCAAGTATTTTGGCTCTCAGCAAGTTAGATAGTGTTGGTTCTGCTTAGTTTCAGGGCGTTCCGCAGCTGCAACCCGATTGGCCACAGGCACTTTTCTTCCGAGAGAAGATTGGTATAAAAACCCGTTTGCCAGTGTACCAGACTGCAAGCCCCAAACCCATTACCACAGGAATTACTTGCCAGTCCAGATTCATCCCTGCATTTGGTTAAGAAGAACCGACATAGAAGTATTTGCAATAAGCATGGCTTTTACCTCTTCAAGCGTCATGCGGTCTTGCTGCATGCTGTTGCGGTGGCGTATGGTTACTGTCCCATCTTCAAGAGACTGATAATCCACAGCAAGGCAATAGGGAGTTCCGATTAAATCCTGGCGGGTATATCGTTTTCCGATGCTGTCTTTTTCGTCGTATGTGGCCATGAAACTCGTTTTGAGTTCACGGTAAATTTTTTGGCCGAGTTCTCCGAGTCCATCCTTTTTCACAATCGGGCAAACCGCAATCTTGAATGGCGACAAGGCCGGATGCAGGTTCAGGTAAGTCCTTTCCTTTGTTTGCTCACCATCCTGAACGGTTTCGCTGGTGTATGCATTGCAGAGGACTGCAAGAAATAGTCTGTCTGCCCCAACTGAAGTTTCAACCACATAAGGGATGTAATTACCGAACGGTTTACCGTTGGCATCAAGATCGTTATCGAAGTATTGTTGTTTCTTTTTTGAAAACTCCTGATGGCTTTTCAAATCAAAATCTGTGCGTGAGTGGATGCCTTCCATTTCCTTGAATCCAAATGGAAAGCGGTATTCAATATCCACCGCCGCATTGGCGTAGTGGGCAAGTTTCTCATGCTCGTGCCAACGGAGGTCTTCTGCTGGTAGGCCAAGGGCCTGGTGGAAACGAAGACGGATGTTTTTCCATGATTCGTACCACTGAAGTTCTGTACCTGGACGAACAAAAAATTGCATTTCCATTTGCTCAAATTCCCGCATGCGGAAGATGAACTGCCGGGCTACAATCTCGTTCCTGAAGGCCTTGCCAATTTGGGCAATGCCGAAAGGAATTTTCATGCGTCCGGTCTTCTGCACATTGAGAAAGTTGACAAAAATTCCCTGTGCTGTTTCAGGCCTTAAATACAAGGTTGAGGATTCATCCGAAACCGATCCAACCTGGGTGCTGAACATCAGATTGAACTGTCTTACCTCTGTCCAGTTGCAGGTATTAGAAACCGGGCATTTGATATTTTCTCTTACGATTAGCTCATGAACGGCTTTCAGGTCGGAAGCTTCAAGTAGTTGATTCATTTCACTTAAGAGTGAATCTGCTCCTGCTTTGTTGCCGGCATTTTCCATTTCCGTTGCCCTATCCTCAATGAGGTTGTCAGCACGGTAGCGCTTCTTGCTGTCCTTGTTGTCGACCATCGGATCGTTGAAGGATTCCACATGGCCGGAAGCTTTCCAGATGGTGGGGTGCATGAAAATGGCGGAGTCGATTCCCACAATGTTGTCTTGCAACTGGGTCATCGCTTTCCACCATGCCTGCTTAAGGTTGTTTTTAAGTTCTACACCGTTTTGACCATAATCATAAACGGCCTGAAGTCCATCGTAAATGTCAGAACTTGGGAAAACAAAACCATATTCTTTGGCATGGGAAACAATGTCTTTAAAATCCTTTTGCACGTATCTTATACTTAAAATTTCCTTTCGACATAATTGAACAGGATAGACACATTGTCTTCCTTTTCTTCCCATTTAAATCTGGCGGCATATTCGCTTCGCAGCAAGGTAACTGCTTCTTCGAAAGCGCTTGTGCTGTCGATGCGTTCAACGGCTTCAGCCCAGGCTTCCTGGTTGCCATCAAACAGGCTGTTAATGAATGTAAATCGGTAATGCATCGGTACCAGCGTTTTGAACGGGGCTGCCACTGTGCGGGATTGGATGGCTTCTGCAATGGCCGTTTTTTCCAAATTTTTCAGACTGTCGTTTAAGGTGACAGTTTCCCGGGAAAGGTCGGAAATTTCGCTTTTTGAACTTTTTATGGTTTCGTGAAATGGCCTGTTGAAAGCTTCATCCTGATTTTCAGGTTCGTTTGTGTTCTCTACGCGGATGGCTGGTGCTGGCTCTTGAATTCCTTCCACTTCATTCGAAATCTCATTTTGAGTTTCCTCGATGGAAATTTGAACAGACTCAACTTCAAGTTCCATTTCGGATGTCACAGCCAATTCTTCCATCGAACTTGTTTCTGCTTCATCCGGAATAAGGAATTTGCTGTCGTCAATGGGGGCGACAGGTTCCTCCGTCTGCATATTTTCTGGTTGGGAAATGGGCACATATTCTGTGGTGGCCCATGCTTCCGGTCTTGGGGTATCTAAAAATGCCGGAGGCGTTACCATCGGTTTTGGGCTGCAAACAAAATCAGTGATTTTTGCGGCTTGCTGCGCAAGCAGTCCTTCCAGTACTTTTTCAGCCGATTCGAGCTTATCAGGATTTTCGTGAATTGCCTTGCGCATAAAGCGGATGGTTTCTCCACCAAAAGTTTCTGTGTATCCGGAAGCCTCAATTTCTCTTACAACCTGGTCTATTACGAAACGATTCACCCTGATGTAGCGGGCAAAATCCTTCAGCATTGTAAGCGCCATTTTGGGACTTGCCAATGCCTCGATTTCTGCTGTAAAAAATTCTGCAGGAGCGGCCGATAGCAAAATGAAATCGGAAATGGACTTTTTCACAAGCGGTTCGAAATCATATCGGTAAACCTTGATATGGTTTGAAAGCTTGTTCATAAAGGTTTTTAAGGCCAGTTTTACTCCTTCATCCTCAAAATCAAAGTAAGGACTTTTGAGTTTGAGGGTTTCTTTCTGCCAGTTGAGAAAGATATTTTTAACAATGAGAAGGTTTAGCTGGTTTTCAGAATTGAAGGCAAGTATTTCGGGCCCTGAGATAAAGGCCTTGTTCACAAAAAACTGCTTGCAGAGTTCTGCTGTCAGTTGCTCTGCGTAGTTATGTATATTTTGCTGATTTACAGTATATTCCATTCAGAGAAATATAAAAATTTGGAAAAGGTAAAAGTAGTCATCAAAAACCTCAGGATGCAAGAAATTCCGGTGACAGATTCCGAAATTCCCCTGATTTTTCACTTCGCCCAATCTGGGCTTGACTGGATGCAGGCTTGCGGCCAGAAAGGGCGTTGCACCACCTGCGCTTTCGAGGTTCTTGAAGGGGTAGAAAATCTCAGTCCACCCACAGAATCAGAATTGCGCTACCTTGCGGCCGGAAGGCTTAAACCAGGGTATCGACTCGCATGTCAGGCTTGTGTAAAAGCCAGCATCCTTGTTCGGGTACCGACTGGCTGTCAACTTCCACATCTAGATTATTCTGAAAAATGAATTACTGGCTCGTAAAATCAGAACCGCACAAATACCCGATTTCTCGATTCGAGGAAGATGGTTCCACCATCTGGGATGGTGTTCGGAATTATCAGGCCCGAAACAATTTGCAGGCCATGCGTTCGGGCGATTTGTGTTTGTATTACCACAGCAATGAAGGCCGGGAAATTGTCGGTCTAGCGCGTGTTGTAAAGGAAGCATTTCAGGATCCGACCACTTCGGAAGACGCCTGGGTGGTGGTAGAACTGGCATTTGAGGAACTTTTTCCAAGGCCACTTGGTCTTGCAGAAATGAAGGCCCATCCGGTTCTTTCCAAAATGGAATTGATTCGGCAAAGTCGCCTTTCGGTAGTGCCAGTCAGAACTGAAGAGTTTGATCTGGTCATTCGACTCACTCATCCCGAAGAAAATTGAAAGTCTGCGGTTTTACCATTGTGCGGAATGCCATCCGCTTCGACTATCCGGTAGTGGAATCCATTATATCCATTTTGCCCTGCGTGGATGAAATGGTGGTGGCTGTCGGAAATTCGGAGGACAATACCCTTGATTTAATTCGCAGCATTGATTCTCCCAAAATCCGCATCATCGAAACCGTTTGGGACGATACACTTCGTGAAGGTGGTCGGGTGCTGGCAGATGAAACCGACAAAGCCTTGGCGGCCATCGGGCCTGAATTTGACTGGTGCTTCTACATTCAGGCAGATGAAGTGCTGCATGAAAAGTGGATTCCGGTTTTGAAAGAATCCATGCAATGGAATCTGGACCGGAAGGATGTGCAGGGACTGCTTTTTGATTACCTCCATTTTTATGGAAGCTATGGTTTTTTGGGGGATTCCAGAACTTGGTACCGCTCGGAAGTGCGGATTATTCGCAATCTCCCGGGAATGGCTTCCTGGCGTGATGCGCAAGGTTTCCGGATTGATGGAAACAAATTGCTGGTGATGCATTCGGGTGCGCAGCTAAATCATTATGGCTGGGTGAAAAACCCAAGATTTCAGCAGGAAAAGCAGAAGCATTTTCACAAACTCTGGCATCCGGATGACTGGCTTCAGGAGAATGTGGCCCATGCCGATGAGTTCGATTATGCCACGATTGATTCATTAAAAAGATTTGAAGGCAGTCACCCTGCAGTGATGTCGGATAGAATTAACCGGCTCGACTGGGAATTCAAATTTGATACGAGAAAAAAGCAATTCAACCTTTCCCGCGGATTTCTGTACCGCCTGGAAAAACTTACCGGTTATCGGCCGTTTGAGTATCGGAACTTCAAGTTGTTAAAATAAAAAAAACCGGTGGGATTAGCACCGGTTCTTCATTTTTGGGTTGCTTGAAAGAAAAGACTAAGGGTTTGTTACATTGGGGAATCAATTCGATTCATTGTGATTCTGATGCTTCTGTCTTCTTTGGGATTGAAGCTTCTTGGATGAAATCTGCTGCCACGGTGAAGGCGCTGAAAATTTATGCTTGAGTATTCGGTGGCGCTTCTCCTTGGTCCAACTGCATCTACTTTGATTTCATCTAAAGCAGATTCCCGTTCTGGCAAGGTGGTGTAATCACGGGGATTGATTTCATCAACGATGCTTGTTGGTATTGGTTTTACATCTGCACTATGTGAAAGATTGATATCCACTTTTGGAGAAAAAGTCCGAACCGGTGCTTTCCTTGCGTAAACAGTTTCGGCATCATTGCCATTATCTAAGGTTGGCTGTACATTTTCCTTTGAACACGAGATAAATGTAAGACTGCAAACCAGGGCCAAAGCTGAGAGACTTAAGTGGCGGAGGGAGATTTCGGAGGCTTTCATAATCGTAAAATTTAAAAGATGAAATTGTATAGAGCCCGACACGTTGGTCATGAGCCTGTGCTTTTATTTTGGTGATAAATGGTTGTATTTAATATACAAAAGGAAATATAGATTTATGAACAGAAAAGCCTGTGGTTTTTAGGATTTATCAAATACTTGAAAATTGCAAGGGATTTCCTTTTAAGTCAGGCTTCGAAAAGGAAAAATATCGCATATTTGGGGCGAATGTCTTTCGAAATCCAACTGCCGCTTTTTGCAGGTCCTTTCGACCTTTTGCTCTTTTTCATTGAGCGGGATGAACTCGATATTTATGACATTCCAATTGCCCGCATCACCGGAGATTTTCAGGATTACCTGCGGCAGCTGGAGCAAATGGACATGGATGTGGCTTCCGAGTTTATTGTGGTTGCCGCGCAGTTGATTCGCATCAAAGCCAAGATGTTGATTCCCCGCGCCGACCTCAACGACAAAGGAGAGGAAATCGATCCGCGGCAGGAACTGGTTCAGCACTTATTGGAATACCGGAAGTTTAAAGAGGCGTCTGCCCAACTGGCGACCCAGGAAGAGGAGCGTCTGCTTCGTTACGAACGCGGAAATATTGCCCTTGAGTTAAAGAATTTTATTGCAGACAGGGAGGAAGAGTCGGAATTGGAGAGTCTGGATTTGTACAAACTCATGAAGGTTTTTAACAAGGTGCTTCAGCGGTACGAAATCAATGCGAGTCAGCCCAAACATGTGGTGGTTCAGTATCCGTACACCATTGAAGGCCAGACAGAATTGATTCGTTCGCGCCTGGCCTTGAAAAAGAAAGTCTCGTTCACTGAATTATTGGATGAAATGCCGCAACGGATTGCAGTGGTTTTCAATTTTCTGGCCATCCTGGAAATGATTCAACTTCAACAAGTGCTCATTACCATTGGCGAAGGATTCAATAATTTCTGGATTGAAGGCTTGACGGATTCTTTGGAATCGTAAATTCTTTTTACGTTTTTTTTTGAAAGGATACGGGGTTGGCTGATTATCTTGTGCGTGGTTGGTGGTTTTTTTGGATTTTTGGAGGTTTTGAGAGATTGGAAAAATAATAAATGTGCCACCAAAAGCTTTGGTTATTTTAAATATATTTCATCTCTTATATAAGTGTTATTAAGCCAAAAACAATGTTTCGTATAATCTTTTGCTTTCGTCAATTTGTCTTTTGTGGGTAAAGGAAATGTGTGGTTTGAATTTGTAGTATGAGGTCGAACGTGTGAAACGGGATTGAATTTTTTACTCGGAAAATTTGTTACCCTACTTATTTTCCCTTTTTTATCTGTCTTGAACCCTTTTACTATTTCGCCTTTTTTAACAATATCTTTTGTCTTTAACCAAACTTTCTCTGCTTCAAGGATGTCAGAATAAGGCATATTCCAAAACTTCACTTTTCTTAAAACTAATTTTTCATTTTGAAACTGGAAGAACACAAATAAAAATTTATGTTCTAAAATGTTTTTGAAATTAGAGTTGTCCCATTCTTCATTTATAATTTCTTCGTATTTGAAATTTGGAAACGAGATATCCTCTTTAGGCAAATTGTTTTCTTTAAGTCTTACTGTTTTTACAATGATTTCAGCCTTATCAAACTCTTCAATAAAATCTTCAACTTTTAAATTTTGAGGCACATCAAAAATTGATTTAACAATTGCTTTTGATACCCTAGAATGGTAATCTTTGATTTTAGGATTAATAAATCCAAGTTTAAATTGTTTAATAAGTTCTGAGTCAGTTTTGCCTAAAAGAGGTTTGAATTTAGAAATTACAGCTTCCTCTATGGTCTGTTTTTTTGCAACTACTTCAGATGAAATTAATTTGCCATAAATACCAATTGGGTCATTGGAAATAGAAGCAATCATATGATTTACGTAGCCTTGTTTAAGCGAATAAGCTCTTTGTTTGGCTTTATTTTCGTTATATGGTTGAACTCTATAGTTTCCGCCTTTACCTCCTTTTGTGCAAGCTCCCAAATAAAAAGTATCTCCTTCCGAAAGTTCGTGAGCTTTTCCGTCCGCAATCTTTTGTTTGATTAATTCCCAATCCTTTTTAATTATTTCCAAATCTGTGCTCGGATAATTCCATTCGTCAACAAGTTTTATTAGGTAATCCAAAATATCATAACCTGTTTGATGCAAATAGAAAATCAAAAGAAGATTTGCATTCTTTTTCCAAAAGTCACTGTCTTCAAATCGTTGATTTACAACCTCTACATAGTTAATAATATTTAAAACTAATCGTTCCTTTGAGCGATGCTCTTTATTTTTTAACTGTTTTAGAGGAGATGTTTTGAGCTCCATTCCAATTTCAGTGAAATCTGCTTCTGATTTAGAATTTGGATTGTAGCCGAAATAATACTTTTCAAGGATTTGTCCAAAATTTCCTTTTCCTTCGAAATTATGTTCTAATACAATTGGGTCGCAAATCTGTCTTAAAGTTTTGCCTTTAAGTAATTTAGCATAATCAATAACTGATTTTTTATCTTTCGGATTGTAAGGCAACTTCATTTGTGATTTTTTGAAATAAAGCAATTCCAATTTTTTCAATTACACCAACAACTAAAGCGTTTCCCATAAAAAAAGCCCGCTTTGTATCTGAAACTCCAGCAAGTTTTGTGTGGTCGTCTGGAAACATATTTAGTCGTTCAAGTTCAATCGGTGAAAGTCTCCTGTAGCCTTTGGGGGTTTGAATAACATGTTTAAATCTTGATGGAGATTTTCCTCCTTCACCTGTAATAATTGTTCTTGAAGGCTTGTCTAAAGGATCCGGAAAAATCATTCCGCCCTCACTATAGTTATATTCAAAACCTTGGGCGTTTGTTCGCATTTCTTTTTTCGGGCCTTTTAAATATGTCCATTTCTCCAGTTCGTTTTTGTCAATATAAAATTCTGATGTTACTTCTCCATTTTGAATTAAATCTCTCAAAATTGTGAATTTACCCTCATAGCTAGGATGAGTTTTTATCGTGGTTACCAGGCCGTTAATCATAATTCCTGCATTTTCAAAAATTCCTGTTGCTCCGCCTTTGTTGAAATTTTCAGAAATTGAAACAATATCTCCTTTGAGTTTAAACTCTGTTGGGAATAATGTATTTTCAGATGTTACAGGAAATGCTTCAGCAAAAGTTCCTTCTTTTAAAATCCAATCTGTTGCGGCAACTTCCTTCAAATGCTCATAAATTTTAGTTCCTTTGAGATATGCCAAAATGAAGATTCTTTTCCTTCTTTGTGGCATACCATAATCGGCTGCGTTGATAACTCTCCATTCAACAGCATAACCTAATTCACTCAAACTATGCAAAATTATTGCAAAATCTCGTCCTCTTTGTCCAGATGGTGAAATGAGAAGCCTATCTACATTTTCAAGAAATAAATATTTTGGTTTACTGTGTTTTTCGGAAATAATATTGTGAATACTCCACCACAAAACTCCTTTTTTTCCTATCAGCCCTTTTGAGTTTTTTAAGGTTGTCGCAACAGAGTAGTCTTGACAGGGAAAACCACCAACCAATAAATCGTGGTCTGGAATTTCTGAAATATTTACTTGTGCAATGTCTTGATTTGAATGGCCATTTCCCCCAAAACGGTTTTCATAAACCAAAGAAGCATGTTGTGTTTTAGTCGATGGTTCCCATTGGTTACTCCAAAGTACTTTAAAAGTTGATTTGAGAGAATTTTTATATCCTGACGTAGCAGATTTTCCATTCCAACCTTCAAGTCCAAGACGAAAGCCTCCAACTCCTGCAAATAATTCAACAACTTTTAATTCATTTTGCATTTTGAACAGTTTTTAAATATTTAACTTTTTCCTCGGCATCTTTTAAGATACTTAAATCAGCTTCCTCGTCAAGAATCCTGTAAGCGATTTGATCACTTAAAAAATCATTCTGCAACTCTTTTTCGTCAACTTTAAAAAAGTCAGCAGCCTGCTTAATGATTGGCTTGGTTGGCTGTCTTTCGTTGCGTTCAATTTTCGCAAGTAATGAAGTGTCAATACTAATTTGTTCTGAAACAAATTTCAAAGTCAATCCAGCCTCCTCTCTTAGATTTCTAAGTTGTTCACCAAATGATTTTGTCTTTTTAATCATTGTTATATTGGTCAAATAATGTCCAAAAATAAGGAAGGAAAGTTTATGGACAAAATAAGTCTAAAAAAGTCGTCGGTAATTTTGTGGCTTTGGGTGGCTAGCGGCATTTTGGTTAAATTAGATTGTGTTGTCTTGTGTGTAGGAAAATGCTCTTTTTTGATTTGAGTAACATTGGCATTTGTCTTTGGTTTCTGTTCCTTAGTTGTCGTTGTTTAAGGATAATTGCGAACAACTTTTACTTGCTGGCCAGTTTTTTTAACACACCCACAAAAAAAATGACCCGCCGTTATTAACAGAGGGACATTTCCAATCAATCGTTCAACCAAAGAAAGAAGGTGGGGATTTGTATGTGCTGCGCATATGCATATCCAACCCTCTGATACAAAAGTATACCGCGTCCCTTATGCCGGTGCTCGCATAGGTTCGAATCCGTTACCAGCGTATGAAATGGCTTTGAATGAAAAAAATGCATCGTATTTTGATCAGAAATCGAATTTTTTGCCAAGCGACTTACTTGTTGATTCGACGCAAAATTTTTCGGATATCCTATTAAATACTTTTAAGGAAGATTTTGATTTTAAAAAGTATCGACACCCTATTAAAAAGGTACATATCGCCAATTTTGAATTTCGGCGATAAAATTGAGCTGAGTTGCGAACTTTTTCCGCAGTGTTTTCTTTCAAACCATGTTGCTGAGATTTCTCTTTCGCATCTTTGGGCGGAACAGACAAATCTTCTTACCATGAATCAGCGCTTTTTAATTCTATTTCTGTCAATACTCTTTACCATTTCAGGTAAAATCTCGGCCCAGTCCGGGCGACTGATCCTTATTTCCAAATCCAATGAGGAGAAGACTTACGAAAAGTGGTTGCTCCGTCAGGATCCGGATCTTCGTTTTATTAATATGTACAATTTGCCAGCCGATTCTGTCGCTTATTTTTTGGCGAAGGCAGATGGCTTTTTGATGACAGGCGGCGAGGATATTTACCCCGGCCGTTACGGAAAAGAAAAGGACACTGTGGATTGCGGGGAATTTGACTTGCGCCGTGATTCTCTGGAATTTCGCCTGCTGGATGCCGCTTTTCGGCGAAAAAAGCCTGTTTTCGGCGTCTGCCGCGGCTTACAGTTGGTGAATGTTTATTTCGGTGGAAGCCTTATTGTAGACATTCCTTCTTCGCATCTTGGAACCAAAGTCCAACATCGGCAGGAAGGTCCAGTTTATCATTCAGTTCTGGTGTATGCTGGTTCAGATTTGAAGCAAATTTCGGCTTCGGATTCTGGCATGGTACTGAGCAACCACCACCAGGGAATCGAATTTCTTGGAAAGGGTTTGCAGCCAATGGCGGGCACGAAAGACGGACTCATCGAGGCCATTACCCAAATTGGAAAGCCGCGACTGCCTTTTTTGATGGCGGTTCAATGGCATCCGGAACGAATGGAGCCTGAAAATAAACTCAGCGCAACGCTCGCAGAAGCTTTCATCAAAGCATGTAAAATGAAATAATTCGAAATGCAGCTTGTTGAATATTAGGTTTTTAGCTGAAAATTTTAACAAATACTCATTTTTCGGGCAACCATTTTACCCCAAATTGCATCATTGCTTTTGAAAAGGTAGCCTACATTGAAAATTACATTCGTGAAAGGAGATGAAACATTGTTGGAGGGTTTGCGCAAAAAAGATCGCAAGTCCCAGCAGGCTCTTTTTCAAAAGCTGAACCGCCGGATGCTTGCCATGTGCCGCCGGTATGTGCGCGATTCCTTTGAGGCAGAAAATTGCTTTATGCAGGGTTTTATGAAGGTTTTTTCATCCATAGATGGATTCCAGGAACAAGGAAGTTTGGAAGCCTGGGTTCGGAAAGTAATGGTTCGGGAATGCCTTCAACATCTTCGCAAAAACCACCCGATGGAGGTTTTGAATCTGGAGGAAGAATTTGATGAAACCGCTTTTTGCTTGCCGGAAAATCCGGATTATCAGATTTTACTTGAAATGGTTCATGCTCTGCCAACCGGCTACAGGATGGTTTTTAATTTATATGCGATAGAAGGCTATAAGCATCATGAAATCGCTTCGATGCTGGGCATAAGCGAAGGCGCTTCCAAATCGCAGTTGAATGGTGCCAGGGCAAGGCTTAAGGAAATGTTAAGGAAAATAGGTGTTGGTTCTCTTGAAAACATGGTTTTATGAAACACAACTCAAATGAAATAGATGGCCTTTTCAGAAAAGGTTTTCAGAGGGAAGAGAAGTTTGTGGATGAAATTCCACAGGATCGATTCGACGATTTATTTCCAGTTCAGTCAGCAGAAAATGTAAGTCCTCCATTCTGGAACCGAAAATTCTGGCTTTCCATTGCGGCCTCTTTGTTGTTTGCCGCATTTGGATTCTGGTATTTTTTAAATCCTAACCCAATTCAGCCCGAAACAGTGGCAATGCTCACTGGAGCAGAAAATACCGAATTGATTTTGCCTGATTACGCAACAACAATTCCAACGGAAGAAATTCAAAACAAAAATCAATCGAAGGCGAAAGCCAAAATAGCAGAAGTCCGCCCAGGAAAATTAAAAAACAGGAAATTCAAAAAGCGCCTCGGGGCCACATTGTTTCCAGGAATTTTTACTCCTACACTTATCACTTCTCAAGTGGCTTTTGAAAAGCCTTTATTGAAGGATGAGAATCCGGCTTTAGAATCCACTGAAAATTTCAGCGCCAGAAAAATTGTGAATTCAGATTCTGCTTTGGCATTGGTTCCTATTGAAAAAACTGTTCAGGAGTTTAGCCCGAATGAGGCCAATCAAATTGCCTCCATCGAATTTTATCCGGGTCCATACGAGAACAAATCGGAGGAAATCAATGAAGGTCCCCCGGCATTTCAGGAAAATAAATTCCGTAAGATCCTCAACAAGGTAACCAAACTTGATGTTACCGGCCTTCCGACAGTCGAAGAAGCCAAAGGCTTGTTGTTTGCGGGCATCGGCAGATTAATTGGCCTTGATAATCAAGCAGAAACAACAGAAAACTCAAATACCGAATCAAATTAAAAACAAAACAAATATGAAAAATGTCGCTTTATCGTTCGCTTTCCTTGTTTTAACGCTATCGGCTTTTGCTGGTGGGCCGGGTGGAGACACCGTGGTTGTAAAGATGAAAAACAAAAACAAAGTGATTCTCATCACAGAAAAAAACAAAGATCTGAAGTCTTTGAAAGACCTCAACATGGAAAATATCATGATTCAGATAGATTCCTCGCTTTCCCAAATGAATATGGATTCAATGATTCAAATGAAAGTGGAGAAAGATTTGGGTGATATGATTATGATTGAAAAAGGGGATGACGGAGAAAAGAAAATCGTAGTGACTAAGAGGATTGAAAAAGGCGATGGTGGAGAAAAGAAAATAGTTGTCTCCAAAAGATTCCAGGTTGAAGATGATGGGGATGGCAAAG
The DNA here is from genome assembly GCA_947441055.1 of Cytophagaceae bacterium. Taxonomy (GTDB): domain Bacteria; phylum Bacteroidota; class Bacteroidia; order Cytophagales; family Flexibacteraceae; genus CAMDMI01. The sequence goes on from CANETC010000018.1 coordinate 26,505, forward strand.
ACGATGATAAGACTTTTATGGTGGTGCAAAATGGCGATACCATTATCAAAAGGGTAATCCGGAAACAGGTTGGTAAAGGACCGAAAGTGGACTTTTTCAAGCAAGATTTCGATACTGAAATTTTTGAACTGGATCTTGGTTTCAACAATTATCTCCAAAACGGAAAATTTCCAGGCGATGACAACCAGAAGTATGGCCTGTCGCCTTTTAATTCCAACATCGTAAGCCTTCGGTTTATGGAACGGGTGTTAGGCAAAGCCGGAAAGACTCGTTTGTCTGCCTCTGTTGGTCTGGAATTATCCTGGAACAACTATAAGTTCAGCGAAAATGTGGTCATCGGGAAGGACAGTGCTTTTGTAACTTTTGATCCTTTTGCAGCCAGCCAGAAAAAAATCAAATCGAAGCTCACGGTTTCCTGGCTTAATGTTCCTTTCATGGTCCATTACAATGCCAAAAAATCAAGTTTTCACATGGCTCTCGGAGGTTTTGCCGGATACAGGCTTGGCAGTCATAGCAAAACCAAATTCACCGATGACGGTGTTGCGAAGAAGGAAAAGGAATTTACCAACTTTTACCTCAATAGCTTGCAGTATGGCTTGCGTTTCCAGTTTGGTTTTTATGATGTGGATTTCTTCGCAGCCTACAACCTGAATTCGCTTTTTAGTTCTGGTCGTGGACCTGCACTAACGCCGATTTCTTTTGGAATAACGCTTTAGGTAATTGCTGTTGAAATTATTTATCATTAGGTATTTCTACCTGACGATCAAAGTCTTGGCTGCAATTTTCGGGTAGGTGGATTTGTTCGACTTTTGGCGGATACACCTGATCGCAGAGGATGTAAAAAAAGGGCTGCCATTTGGCAGCCCTTTTTTTACATGGCTTTTAGGAGTACCACTGCAGTGATCCCAGCTCTGGGTTTTAACTGCGAATCAATTACCACTGCGCCCAAATTGAGGTCGATTTCAAGAAAAGGCAATAGTCTTGATGCTATGCCTCCGGTAAAACAATAATAGGTTTTTGTGGCCCTTTCCATTCCAGATTCGGCTATCCGATAATAGTTCATCAAGCCGGCACCACCGCTAATCCGTAGTTCTTCGCGCAGCATCAGGCCGGCTTCCATTTCAAGAAATCCACGGCTTGCTTTGCTGAGGTCAATTCGGTCTGAATTTCGCATCATCCTTTCCACATTGGCAGCACTTTGTTTGCCGTATTGAAGGAAAATTCCTGCAGTATGGGTTTTGAGGTTTTTTCTTGCCGCATTTTGGAAACCACCTATTTTGTATTGCAAATCAGTTTTTACCAGCCAGGAGGAGCGGATTTTGCCGACAATTCCAGCCAATGAATTTACTGCGCTGTCGGCAATGGAATAGCCAAACCCAAAACGCATGTTCAATTTTTTTATTCCCAGACTGGCTTCCATTTTTTTCTCCTTCCGCAATTCTGATTTTGCTCTTTTGAGTTCAATGGCCAGCGCTGTTTTTTCTGCCTCACTGAGTTCTGGCTCTTTGCCATTCTGCTTGTTTTCAACTGCTTTTTTATTGAGTTCCTGAATCAATTTTTCAGCTTTTACAATCAAGGCTTCTTCTTGATGCAGAGTAGCTTCCTGGAGAACTGGCATGGTAACCGGCTCTGTATTATTTTTTCCAGCGTCCTTTAATTTACCAAGGGCTCCTCCTTCTGAGATAATTCGAAGCATAAATTCATCCTTCGAAAAAATGCCAAGTCTCAAATCGCAGCGGTCTGAATTGTGCACATCTTCATTGCCGAGTACATTTCTTCCAGAGAATGTTATGTCATTGCGGAAAATCAAATTCCAAGTTTTGCTCGATTTTTCGAAAAACGGCTTGCTGATTTCTTTTGGTGTAAAATTGAATTTTGCCCCGTTTGGGTATAAGGCACGCAATCTGGAAAGGTAGGATTCCGCCTTGATTGGCAATCCGGTAGCAGAAATACTTAGGTTATTGATTAGCTGGACATCCTTGCTCGCCAGAAAATCTGATTTCAATAAGTTCTCAATCCGGTTTTTATCTTCCGATCCAAGGTCGGGCGAGGCAAGGTTGCCCATTAAACCATGAAAGGCTGCAATTTTTCTTTCAGCAAGTTTTTGGATTCTTGGATCGAGGTCTGAAGCCAATATGCTAAGGTTTCTGAGGAAAAATAGGATTCCAAAAATGATTGTAGTTCTCATAATTTTAGTTAAATAAGATTTAAAAATGGCTACAGCAATCGGGGCTGTGGCCACAGTTTAAAGCTCGTTCGAATTTTATGAGAAAATGGTTCAGCGAACCTTTATTTCTTACAAAGGCAGAATTCTGGCTGAATCACTATTCAATCAACAATTTCATGGAGGCGTTTTTGCCGCTGCTTGAAAACTGAATTAAATACATACCTGGGGCAATTCCTTCCAGACTTGTTTTTTCGCCGTTTCTATCGGTTTTGATACTCAGCAATTTCCGGCCTTGAAGGTCGAAAAGGATTGCAGAAGAGATTTTTTGGAAGCCATCCCTAAAAACGAGCGTTTTACTCGCTGGATTGGGGTAGAAAGATTTGGCCGCGGTTTCATCGAGAAGTTTGTTTCTGGTAATCTGACTCACATTCCAGCGGGCAAGCCAATGGCTTTCGGGATCTGCCCCAATGCTGTCGATAATAAATCCAGCTCCAATGGAATACATCTGACCGTTTTGGTTGAAGGGCAGACTGATAATTGTGTCGTTTATTCCGTTTTTCAACAGAAGTGGAACATCCATTTCAAAAAAGGACACAGAAGGGTGGGAGCTTTGTTGGGAAAGAATGAGGTGGACTGAATCGCCTTCAATCATGGCATCAACCTGCATATTCGGATAGCCTTCGCCCTTGTACCAGTCCTGAAAAAATTCATCTAAATCCTGACCAGAACTGTTTTCAAGTTCTGCTTTCAAGTCGCTGGTTCCCACAAAAGAATAAGCGAGTGAAGGTTTGTTGATATAACTACGGATTCCCTGCCAGAAAGCTTGTTCTCCGAGTTTCCAGCGCAGCATTCGCAAGACCATCGCGCCTTTTGCATAAGACAATCTGCCGCTAAAAATTCGGTAAAGGTCACTGGTGTCGCTGCAAAAAACCGAACCTCCGGCTTCGCTGGTAATGTAATCAATCCATTGTCTGCCTTCTTGTGGCCAAGTTGAAAGTCCGGCCTTTACATATTCCATGGCGGCCATGTGGGTGGCGAAGCCCTCGTTCAGCCAGATTTCTTCCCAGCTGTTGCAGGTAACTTTGTTTCCAAACCACTGGTGTGCAAGTTCATGTGCCTGAAGTCCGAAATCTGTATTTTGCATGAAAGAATTGGTCTGGTGTTCCATTCCTCCGCCAAATGCGAATTGGGTATGCCCGTATTTTTCTTTGGGAAAAGGGTAAGGTGCAATTAGGGAATCAAAGTCCTCAATCATGTTTGTGACTGCCGCCATTTCGGTTTTCCAGAGGTTGAAGTTTTCCGGGTAGCAGTAGTTGTCCACTGGCAATGTGTCTCCCGATGCAAGTACAGCCTTGTGTCTAAAAAAGGCATAATTGGTAGATGCAACCGCAATCAGGTAAGTGGCAATCGGGTATTTGTGTTTCCATCGAAAAGTGCGAATGCCATTGTTTTCGGATTGGGCTACCAACAGTCCATTGGAAACTGCTGTATTTCCTGTGGGTGTGTAAATGCTTATGTCTATGCTGTCAGCTTTGTCGTTGAGCGCCTGTTTGCAGGGCCACCAGTCTTTTGCGCAATACGGCTCCGAAAGCGTGTAAACCAGCCAGTTGCCAGCATGTTGCGTACGGGTGAATGAGCCAAAAACGGAAGGAATGGGTTTTCCTTTGTACTTAATTACGAGGCTGTCAATGCTGCCCGGGTTGAGTTGCTGGTTGCCAAAATTGATGTTCAGAGTTGAAGCTCCACTGAATGAAAATTGGGCTGACACATTGCGGAATTTCACGCTTTCGACCAGCATGTTGGATGCAAGGTCGAGGCTGGTTTGACTCATGGCCCCTCCGCTCGGTTTGAAAACAATGGCTATTTTTCCACGGATGGAGTCGCTTTGGGGGTTCAGCCACCAATGAGCGCGGTACTGAATTACATCGATGTTTTGCCCGTTGGCCAAACTTGCAGCAGCTTGGGTTCCAATTGTCCGATGGGCTTGCTCAAATTTGAAGATTTTTTCCAGAGCCTGTCCGGATTGAGCAAAGTTGCTAAGCGGAACTTCTAGAAAAATCAGAAGGAATAATAGCCGGTGCAAAATCATTATTGAAGGATTCATTTCTGAAGAAACTTGTTCTCAAAGGTAGTTTTTGATAGGTCAAAAATCAAGTTCAATTGTCTTTTTGTAGCCCATGAATTTCGCGGCTTTTCGGACAAACTGAAATATTTATTTAGGCCTTGGAACTTGCCTTGGCAGGCTTACATTTGCATACCATTTTTTTTCACCATGAAAATTACCTACTACGGTCAATCTTGTTTTCAAGTCAATATTGGAGGATATAAAATTCTGTTTGATCCTTTCATTACCTACAATCCACTTGCTCAAGGGATTGATGTAAATTCGATTGAGGCTGATTATATTCTGATTTCGCATGCACATCAGGACCACATGGCCGATGCTGAAGCGATTGCCAGAAACACAGGTGCTACCATCGTTGCCATCTGGGAAATCCATGCGTATTATGAAAAAATGGGATTAAAAACCCATCCCATGAATATTGGGGGAAAATGGCCATTTGAATTTGGTACTGTCATCCTGACACCAGCCAACCACTCAAGCTCATTCTCGGATGGAACTTATGGCGGACTTGCCACTGGTTTTATCATCGAAAACGATGAGCATACTTTCTATTTTGCTGGAGATACTGCTTTGTTTTCAGACATGAAGTCGATTGGAGATGCCCACAAACCCGCATTCGCATTTCTTCCGGTTGGGGATAATTTCACAATGGGTGTAAAGGAAGCCATGCAGGCTGCCAAATTATTGGGTACGAAAAAGGTAATTGGCATGCATTTCGATACATTCCCCTATATTCAGATTAACCACGAAGAATCGCTGCTTTTGGCATCCTTCAATGAAATTAATCTGAGTCTTCCGAAAGTGGGAGAAGTAATCGAACTTTAGAATTAAAAGACCTTAACAGATGGTCTGGTCGCAAAAGCGGCCTGAAGTTTGTCGCCTAAAAATAAACATGGGAA
>CANETC010000019.1 GCA_947441055.1 Cytophagaceae bacterium
AGTTGCAATTATTTTTTTAGAAATCTCGAAAGCTTGTCTTACAGAGTTCTGATATAAAACATCCTTACTTTTATTCAGTTTAATTGATTGAATGGTGCTGTAAAAAGCAGACTGCAAGTCTGCTTCAATTTCAGCAATCATTCCTAATGCAAAATGAGTGTTTGCATATTGGTCGTTAATCTTTAATGCTTCATAAAAGTATTTTTTGGCTTCCTCCAATTTGCCTTGCTGCATAAGGTTTGCACCAATATTGTTTATGGTGATATTGTCCTTTGGATTTGCAATTAGTGCTTGGTCATAATATTTCATTGCAGTTGATACATCATCTTTGAACTTAGCAAAAATGTTACCCATCATAAGCAATGCCCATCCATTTTTAGAGTCCCAACGTAATGCATCAATTAAGCAATTTATTGCTTCTTCTTGGTCTCCTTCGTCCGACAGTATTTGTCCCATAATTCGGTGGTATTCCGAATTTGTTGGATTCTTTTCAATAAGTTTTTTTAGGATTGGTTTTGCCTCTGAGTATTTCCCTTTTTCGCAAAGGGCTACAGTTTTTTTGTAGTCGGCTTCCTGCGAGATAATGGTCGGGGTGTCAATTTCTATTTTTACCCAACCGTTGGCAATGTTTACTTTTGGCTTGTAAGGGCCGTAAGTATAATAATTTTCTAAAGTACTGATAATTAAGTCTTTACCCCCCCCCTATTAGTTCAGGAAAAATGGTAAATAAAAAGTCGTCTATTTTATGAATGATTTGCATCTAAATTAATTCTTGATTTTGGTTAATGCTTTTTTTATTCCTTGAGTCGCCAAAGGGTCATTGTCAACCGCTTCAATTACTTTGTCGCAAAGCCATAGAGAAATATACTCTTCCTCTGATGAGTTAAAGAATTTGGCAAGCTTTACAACTTGGTCTCTATTCAAATTCCGTTCACCTCTTTCAGCCTTGCTCATTAATGCAGTGTCAACTTCAATATGAGCAGCAACCTGTCTGAGTAGCAGATTTTGCTTCTCTCTCGTTTCTCTAATTTTCTGTCCTAGGTAACTCACGTTTCTGTATTTTGACTTGTCATGAAGTGTCAAATGTAATAATTATTTTCTAGATGTCAGTCCGTGCGGTTGGAAAATTTTAGCTCTTTTGGTTTTGCGAAGGGTTGGCTTGTGTGTCGGGCAAAACCAAATGTGCTAAAATGTGCGGCTGGGTTTTTTTTCTGTCGTTTGATGGTCGCACTGTCGGTCTGTTAGGGTTGCTTGTAACTGTTCTCTTTCCGCAATATTGCGTATATCCCCCATATCTCATAACTCTAGGTTATCCAGCGGACTTTTGATTTGCTCCCCTCCCTTTTTCGTTATGTGGGTATAGATCTCGGTCGTTTTCACCGAGCTATGGCCCAGGATTTCCTGTATGTAGCGAATGTCAGTGCCCCGCTCCAGCAGGTGGGTGGCAAAAGAGTGCCGCAGGGTATGTACCGTTGCAAAGGGATTTACGCCTGCTTTTTCTACCGCCCGGCGCAGAATGGCCTGCACGCTTCGTACAGAATACTGTTCCTCTGTCTGTCCTTCAAATAACCAGTATCTTGGCCGGTATGCCGATTGATAAGTTTGTAACTGTGTCTTCATTTTTTCTGACAACAGAGAGTAGCGATCCTTCTTTCCCTTCCCCGATTTAACAAATATCTTATTACTGGCAAAATGTAAATCGTCTTTGCGGATCGAAATTACTTCCGAAAGCCGTAATCCGGCGGAGTATATCAGCATTAAAATGGTTTTGTGTTTGGTGTTTTCGCATGCCTGAATAATTTTTACCACTTCTTCTTCGGAAAGAACATTTGGCAATGATTTCGGCTCTCTTGGTCGGAGGTTGCGCAGGTCTATTTCCTGTCTTGACACCTTGCGAAAATAAAAGGCTAAAGCATTGATGAAGGTGTTTTGAGTGGATTCACTCCATTTTTGTTGTTTGATTTGCTTAAGCAAATAGTTACGGATTTGGTCACGGTCCGTGTTGGTAAGGCTATTATTCGTTTCCATCAGGTACTGAAAAAATGCCTGACGGTAAGTGCGAATGGTGTTGTGACTGTATCGCTGCAACATTAGTTGTTCGACCAACTTTAAGACTGCTACTTCTTCTGTTTCGCTTAGGGCGATTTTCCTGAGTGGTGTTTTTTCTTGGATGCAGATTACAGCATCGATTTCTCGACTTGAGATTCCGTGAATCCGTATCTGGTTCAATAGTAAATCCCTGCATTTTGAATTTGCAGGTACCCGCCAGCCAATAACCTTGTTCCATCCTCCGCCTGGAACCGACTTAATGATACCTGCCAGGTTTTCAATATAACCTTCGTTCTGAATTTGAATCCAATCCTGATTTTCGTGCTGGATTACCTGAAGTTTTACAGTTCCCATAATTGCATACAATATTTAGTTTGCTGCAATTAAATGGCTTTAAATCAAATAGCCGTTTTTAAACGGCTATAGTTGTAAACGGTTTTAATTCAATATAAAAAACCCTGTCAGGATCTATTTCACCTGCACCACAATCCCTCCAAAGCGGGCTTCGTCTGCATAGCAAGGAATGCCGTCGATGTAGCAATCTTGTGACGGATATTTTTCTTTGGTATCAGGATAAAATCCCCCGCATCCACCAGCAAAATCCAGGTTTTGAAAAGCTACCCTTCTGCCAGCTGCGTCGCAGGTTTTTTCGGCGCATTCCGGACATACATATTTTGGATATCGCTCATAAAGCATTAATGATTTACTGCATATCGGGCATTTATAATTCTCCATGGCTCGAATTTTTTCCTGCAATAAAGGAATTTCTAATTTTTCTTTTTCATCTGGAGCACCATTTCTGAGCGGCGATTGAATAATTTTTCTTCCAATCCCACCGGATAGGTATGCGGATTCTCAAACCGCTTGATGGCCGGATGCAGTTTTTGTAAATCCTCCTTTGCCTGTCTGCGGCTTTCATCGAGCCCCGGTTTGCGGTAAACACATTTTCCGTCTCTGAAAATCGGCACAAGCAGGTTTTCTGATTCTATGTCTTTTTCAATGGTTTTCCTTTTGGTGAAATCAGATGGGTCAATCATGACACAAGGAAATTCGGGTGGATGTATTTCGTCGAATATCAAATCACTTGTAAATCCCTGGCGGTCATAAAATCGCCTTACCTGCAAAATTCCGGGTATGCTGATTTTGCTGGTTTGCTCGCTGAGTTTGATTTTGTAATCCCATCCACCTTCTGTGTTTTCTATTGCAGTGAGTTTGTAAACCCCGCCAAGCGAGGATTGGTCTGATGCAGATACCAGCCGCGTACCCACACCCCAAATGTTGATGCAGGCGCCCTGCTCTTTCAGGCTTTTGATGATGTACTCATCGAGGTCGTTGCTGGCCGCGATGCTGGTTTCTTTAAATCCTGCCTCATCCAGCATCCGCCTTGCTTCTGTGCTTAAATAGGCAAGGTCGCCGGAATCGAGGCGAATGCCTGTCAGCTCATATCCTTTTTCTCTTAATTTTTTGCCGGCAGAAATGGCATGTTCCACGCCGCGCAATGTGTTGTATGTGTCCACCAGAAAAACTGCATTCCCGGGCATGGCAGTGGCATATGCTTCAAAAGCTTCTTCTTCGCTCATGAACGACATTACCCAGGAGTGCGCATGTGTGCCCCGGATGGGAATTCCGAAAAGTTTTCCGGCCAGTACATTGGAAGTAGCCGAACATCCGCCCACATAGGCCGCCCGGCTGGCAGACAATGCGCCGTCGATTCCCTGGGCACGCCGCAATCCGAATTCCATTACGGCATCGCCTTTGGTGGCCTGACAAACCCGCGCGGCCTTGGTGGCAATCAGGGTCTGGAAGTTGATCGCGTTTAGCAGAAAGGACTCCAGCAATTGTGCTTGCCAGATGGGTCCTTTTATTCGCAGCAAGGGCTCGTGTGGAAAAACCACCCGGCCTTCGGGAACGGCATCTACATCACAGGAAAATTTCATTTCCCCCAAAGCAAAAAGGAACTGTCTGTCGAATAGGGCTGTTCCATCCGGATTCCGGAGGGATGCGAGGTATTCGAGATCTCCTTGCGTGAAGTGGAAGTTTTCTAAAAGGTCGATGGCATAATGCAGTCCGCAGGAAATGGCATAGCCACCTTTAAAAACCGGGTTGCGGAAAAATAAATTGAACACTGATTTGCGCTCCGCCATCCCGCTTTTCCAAAAACCTTGTGCCATGGTTATCTGGTAAAGGTCGGTGAGCAGGGTAAGCGAATGCTTGTATAAATCCTGGTGAAGATTCATGTGGTTTTGTCTTTTGATTTTTGAATTAAAGTGGATCCAGTCCTGAGCCAGGTTCTGCAGCCATGGTCTGGTACACCTTCCGCATCACAAATGCCGGGAAAAATTTATTGAGCCAGAAGCTGAGTTTGCCTTCCCGGCTCATGACCAAGCGCCTTTTTCGGCCTTCGACAGCTCTGTAAATCAGGCGGGCAACTTCCTCGGGCTGCATCATTTTTTCTTCTTCACGGGGCGATTCTGTTTGAGGCTTGCCGTCTTTGGTGAGTGCATTTTCGCGAATGCGTGAGGCGGTGAAACCCGGACAGGCAACCAGCACATGCACGCCTTTTTTCAACAATTCTGTTTCCAGAGATTCGAGAAATCCTTCCATCGCAAACTTGGAAGCTGAATAGGCTGTGCGCCCCGGCAATCCTTTGAAACCAGCAACAGAAGAAATGCCAACGATGCTTCCTTTTGACCGCATGATCCAGGGAAGCGCGGCCTTGCTTGCGTAAACGGTGCCATAAAAATTGGTCTCCATTACTTTTTTGAAGACCCCTAAATCAAGTTCGTGAAACAGTGCCCGCATCGAAATTCCGGCATTGTTTACCAGTATGTCCAGCCGCCCATATCGGTTTATGGTTTCAGCCACTGCCCTGTATTGGTCGTTTTCAGAAGCGGCATCGGCTACAATTCCAATGGCTTCTATGTCTTTTTGCCGGAGGCCGTTTTCGGTTTCAAGACATCGGTCTTTATCGCGCCCGGTAAAGGCAATCCGGGCCTGATTTTTACCAAATTCTTCGGCTAGGGCAAGTCCAATGCCGGAGGTGCCGCCAGTTATGAGGATGACTTTGTCTTTCATTTTGAAATTGTTGATCCTGGAAATTCCAGCCTGTCCATTCGGCTGCGCAAAAGGAAGTCGGCGAGAACCAGTGCTGCCATGGCTTCTACAATGGGAACTGCCCTCGGAACCACGCAGGGATCATGCCGGCCTTTGCCTTCCAGGATGATGGAATTGCCTTCTTTGTCAACACTTTCCTGGTCCTGCATCAGAGTGGAAACAGGTTTGAAAGCCACATCAAACCAAATGTCTTCTCCATTGCTGATTCCGCCCTGAATGCCACCGGAATGGTTGGTTTTGGTTCGGATTTTTCCGGCTTCGGTATAAAAAATATCGTTGTTTTCTGAACCCCGCTTTTCAAGGGAATCAAAGCCGGAACCAATCTGAAAGCCTTTTACAGCATTGATGCTCAGCATGGCTTTTCCTAGTTCAGCATGAAGTTTGTCGAAAACAGGTTCGCCCAAACCCGGCGGAACGCCTTTGCAAACACATCGAATCATTCCCCCAATGCTGTCTTTTTCTTTTTTTACTTTCAATATCAATTCCTCCATGGCCTTTGCAGCTTCCGGATCGGGACAGCAAACTGCATTGCTCCCGGTTTTGGAAAGGTCAAGCTGTGAATAATCCTGGCTGGCCGAAATGTTCCCAACCTGCTGAACAAAAGCCTGAATTTGTATTCCTGAAATTTTAAGGAATTGAAAAGCAATTGCGCCTGCCGCAACCCGGGCTGCGGTTTCCCTGGCCGAACTTCTTCCGCCACCCCGGTAATCCCGAAAACCAAATTTTTGGTCCCAGCTGAAATCTGCATGGGAGGGCCGGTAGCTTTCTTTAATATGTTCATAGTCCTCAGACCGCGCATCTTCGTTTCGAATGAGGATGCAAATTGGCGTGCCTGTGGCTTTTCCTTCGAAAATGCCAGAAAGGATTTCAAAGGATTCTGATTCTTTGCGCTGGCTTGCCAATGCCGATTGACCGGGTTTTCTCCTTGCAAGCTGCGCCGCAATTTCGGATTCGTCGATTGGAAGTCCTGCAGGACAACCATCTATTATGACGCCGATTCCGGGTCCGTGTGACTCTCCAAATGTGGTGATGCTGAAGGCTTTTCCGAAAGAGTTTCCTTTCATTTGCGTGTTACCATAAAAAGTGAACCCTGTTCGTTGGATATGAGTAAACTGTCTTTTCCAGTATAACAGATGGCTTCTGATTGCCGGATGTTCCAGGCAGACAGACAAATATCGGGGGCAGGGATTTGTTGAAGGCCATGCGGCAATGAAAAAAAGTAAATTTTTCTATAAACCAGCAATGCCAGCTCCTTCCCGTCGGGCCTCAGACTGGCGCTGGTTACGGTTCCAAGCAAGGGGATTTCCTGTTTTTTTTTTGCCACATAGTTTCCTGATTTTGCGGGGAGCGCATACACGCATGTAGACCTTCCGCTGCGGTTTTTGGTGAAAAGCCAAAGGCTGTCGGACTCAAATACCATGGCCTCACAATCATAATCCATTTGCAAAGGATTCAAAGGTGGAAAACTACTCTGGTCTTCATATCGAAAGGAAATTCGTCCGGTAATTTTCTTCATTCGCGGATCCCAAATCAATATGTGGAGGTTTTTCCTTTTGTTCAGGTTGTTGCCGAAATCACCGATGAAAATCTTTCCATCCTCTGCGCGGCAGATCTCTTCCCAATCCTGGTTTTTCGCGGAAATGGCAATTCTCCCCCGTTTTTCTCCATTCAATCCCAGCGCATAAAGACTGGCATCAGTGTCATCGTTCATGGTGAAATAATTTCCCTCACCATCGGGGCATAATCCGGAACTTTCTTCAATCCGATTGTCTTCAAATTTTCCGATTTTTTTAATTCGAAAACGCGCTCCTCCGGCACAATCTTCTGAATACAATTGTCTGTGCCATAAGGCTGTAAATAAAATTGCTGCACCCATTCCAGCGAAGAAAAGCATAATGAGGCGCCTCCATCGATTCGACATCAGGAGCGCAAGGTAAAACAGTCCGGCCTCAAAACCTTTGTGGAATGCTGCTCATATTCTTGCTTTCACTACCTTCGCAGCCAATGGCAAAATCCGGAAAAATTATCAACGATCCCGTTCACGGGTTTATCACAGTTCCGGCCGGATTGATTCAGGACATCATTGATCATCCTTTTTTTCAGCGTCTGAGGCGAATCCGCCAACTCGGTCTTACAGAAATGGTGTATCCCGGAGCCAACCATACCCGATTTCACCATGCGCTGGGTGCCATGCATTTAATGGGACTTGCAATCGAAACGCTTCGTGAGAAAGGCCATCCGATTTCTGAGGAAGAGGAAGAAGCCGCAAGAATTGCGATTTTGATGCACGACATTGGACATGGTCCGTTCTCGCATGCACTCGAACACAGCATTTTGCAGGATGTTCCCCATGAAATGCTGTCGCTGTTCTTTATGCAAAGGCTCAATTTTCAATATGGAAATCGCCTGGCCATGGCTATTGAGATTTTTCAGGGTCGCTACCACAGGCCGTTTTTCAACCAGCTTGTTTCTGGTCAGCTGGACCTCGACCGAATGGATTATTTGCGCCGCGATTGTTTTTTTACCGGTGTTGTGGAAGGTGCGATTTCTGCAGACCGTCTTTTAAAAATGATTGATGTGCATCAGGGGGATCTGGTGATTGAAGAAAAAGCCATTTATTCGGTGGAGAATTTTTTGAGTTCCCGCAGGCTGATGTACTGGCAAGTTTACTTGCATAAAACCACGGTTTCTGCGGAGGAAATGCTGATTCAGTTGATGCGCAGGGCGAGACAGCTGATGGATTCCGGTATGCGTATGGGAATGCCACCGGCCTTGCTTCCTTTTTTTGAAAAACACTTTGGCTTACAGGATTTCATGGCGGTTGATGCCAACCTCAACGCCTTTTCCATGCTCGATGACCATGATATTTGGTATTGCATCAAGGTTTGGGCCTCGCATCCCGATTTTGTGCTCTCTTTTCTGGCAAGGGGTTTAATGGACAGGCGATTGCTGAAAGTTTCTATTTCTTCGGAACCCGCTGGAGACGAGAATTTAGGAAGCCTGATTTCTGCTTATTCAAAGGAATTTGGGATAGGAGAGGAGGATGCCAGATTCCTTGTTTTTGAGAAGGAGGTGACCAATTCTGCCTACATCTCAGGCGGAAACAGCATCAATGTAAAATTCCGGGATGGCCGTATTTTTGATGTGGCAGAGGCCACAGATTTGCCCAATATCAGGGCGATGGCAACTCAGGTCAAAAAATATATTATCTGCCAACCCAAACACATATCTTTGCAAGCTTCCTAACCATTAAGAATGGAGTTTTCTGCCGGGCAAATTGCGGCTTTGATTCAGGGTGAACTGGAGGGCAATCCGGCAATAGTGGTCCACAATATTGCCAAGATTGAAGAAGGTGCCCCCGGGTGCATTTCTTTTCTTGCCAACCCTAAATACGAGCCATACATCTATAGCACATTATCATCTATTGTGCTGGTTTCTAATGATTTTATACCAAAAAAATCAATTTCTGCCACCCTCATCCGGGTGAAAGATCCATATCTAAGTTTCACGATTTTGTTGGAGGAATACCAGCGACTTTCAATGCCTGTTAAGTCGGGAATTGAAGATCCTTGTTGGATAGGCGAGGGAAGTATAATTGGCAAAAATTCATACCGTGGAGCTTTCTCTTATATTGGAAATAATTGCCGGATTGGCGACAATGTACGCATTCATCCACAGGTTTATGTGGGCGACAATGTGGAAATTGGCGACAATTCTGTCCTTTATCCCGGCGTAAAAATTTATCCGAATTGTGTGATTGGCCACAATTGTAATGTGGGTGCGGGCAGTGTAATTGGCAGTGAGGGTTTTGGCTTTGCTCCTCAGGCTGACGGCACATACAGAAACATTCCCCAGCTGGGAAATGTAGTTCTGGAAGACCATGTAGACATTGGAGCCAATACCACCATCGACAGGGCTACAATGGGTTCCACGGTCATTCGTCGTGGTGTGAAACTGGACAACCTCGTTCAAATTGCCCATAATGTTGAAATTGGCGCCAATACTGTAATGGCCTCTCAAACCGGGGTTTCCGGATCTACGCGTTTGGGTGAAAACTGTGTCATCGGTGGTCAGGTTGGAATTGTGGGACATATTAAGGTTGCAAACCGCACATCTGTGGGTGCGCAATCAGGTGTAAGCAAAGAAGTAAAGAAAGAAGGAAGCATCCTGTTTGGAAGTCCGGCCATCGATTATTCAAATCAAATGAAATCGATTGTGGTATTTAAACAATTGCCGGAGCTTATAAAGCGTGTGCAGGAGCTTGAAAATCAATTAAAGGAACTCAAGAATCAATGACCTTTCGGGTCACAGAATGATCTATGAATACAAAGCAACATACCATCAAGGAAAGGTTCACGCTGGAAGGTGTAGGTCTGCATACAGGGATGAATGCAACAATGACCTTCGTTCCTGCGGACATCAACCACGGAATAAAATTTCAAAGGGTTGACCTGCCCGGTCAGCCAATTGTAGATGCAGATGTGGATTATGTGGTGGATCTAAGCCGCGGCACAACCATTGAACACAATGGTGCGCGTGTAAACACAGTTGAGCACACGATGGCTGCCTTGGTTGGCACAGAGGTAGACAATGTGCTCATTCAACTGAACGGGCCTGAGCCGCCGATTATGGATGGAAGTTCCATGCCTTTCGTAGAGGCTTTGGAATTGGTCGGTTTTGAAGAACAGAACGCGCTTCGAAATTTCTTCGAAGTTACGGAAGCCATCAATTTTAAGGATGAGGCCCGCAATGTGGAAATTGCCGCTCTGCCGCTCGACGATTACCGCCTGACGGTAATGGTGGATTATAATTCCCCGATTTTGGGAAGTCAGCACGCCTCACTTACTGACATTCGGGATTTTGGTCGTGAAATAGCGTCATGCAGGACTTTCTGTTTTTTGCATGAACTTGAAATGCTGTACAAGCAGGGATTGATCCAGGGCGGTGACCTCAACAATGCGATTGTGGTGGTTGACCGTGTGGTGGAAGACAATGAACTGCAATACCTAGCCCGCCTTTTCAATAAGGATTATGTAGAGGTAAAAAACGAAGGCATTCTCAACAATGTAGAACTTCGTTATAAAAACGAACCTGCGCGTCATAAACTTCTCGATCTTGTTGGCGATCTGGCCTTGGCGGGTCGTCCTATCAAGGGACAAATTCTGGCAGCAAGACCTGGCCATGCAGCCAATGTGGCTTTTGCCAAAAAGCTGAAAAAGGAAATGAAGGAGCAGGAAAAGAAGGCCCTTCCAAAGGGAATTCCCAACTATGATCCAAGTGTGCAACCTTTGCTGGATGTAAACCAGATTTATAAAATGTTGCCTCACAGGTATCCTTTTTGCCTGATTGATAAGATTTTTCATCTTGATGACCACTCTGTAGCGGGCATCAAGAATGTGACCATCAATGAGCCCTTTTTTCAGGGCCATTTTCCGGGAAATCCTGTTATGCCGGGTGTTCTTCAAATTGAAGCCATGGCCCAGACCGGTGGTATTCTTGTGCTGAGCACTGTGCCAGATCCGGAAAATCACTGGACCTATTTTCTAAGTATAGAAAATTGTCGTTTCAAAAAGATGGTATTACCCGGTGATACCGTAATATTTAGCTGCGAACTTCTTGCTCCAATCAAGCGTGGTATTGCAAAAATGCATGGACGGGCTTATGTTGCAGGCAATCTCGTTTGCGAGGCGGTTATGTCAGCCTACATCGTAAGGAAGGAACAGAAGTGATGAGTCAGCCATTAGCCAATATTCATCCTGATGCCAGGATTGGAAAAAATGTAAAAATTGAGCCTTTTGCTACAATTGGCGCTGATGTAGAAATCGGCGATGATTGTTGGATTGGGCCCAATGCTGTAATTATGGACGGAGCCAGAATTGGCAATGGCGTCCAGATATTTCCTGGTGCCATTATCTCGTCTTTGCCGCAAGATCTCAAATTTGCCGGTGAGAAGACCACCACCATCATTGGGGATAATACCGTAATCCGGGAATTTGCCACCATCAGCCGTGGCACTGCCGATCGGTTTAAAACAGAAATAGGAAGCAATTGCCTGATTATGGCCTATGTCCATGTGGCGCATGATTGCACCATTGGCAACCATTGCATCATTGCCAATTCAGTTCAGCTGGCAGGCCATGTTTTAATTGAAGATTATGTTGTGCTGGGTGGTACCTCTGCTGTTCACCAGTTTGTAAAAATTGGTGCCCATGCCATGGTATCTGGCGGTTCGCTGGTAAGAAAGGATGTGCCGCCTTACACCAAGGCCGGTCGCGAACCATTGAGTTATGCAGGGGTTAATTCGGTTGGACTTCGTCGTCGTAATTTCTCCAATGAAAAAATCGAGGAGATTCAGGATCTATACCGAATCATTTACCTGGAAGGCAACCACTATTCCAAAGCTTGTGACCTGATTGAGCTTGAGTTTACACCTTCGAAAGAGCGTGATGAAATTCTGAACTTCATTCGCAACTCAGAGCGTGGTATTATGAAAGGCTATGGTGGTGGCAATGGCAAAGGCAGCTCGGTAATCTGATTTACATAAAACCAATATTTTAAAGACTCCGGGCTTAGGCTTTCGGAGTTTTTTTGTTTTAACACGGAATCCGGTTTAAACTCAGATTTCTTGTTGATTGATATCGTTTAAGGGCATAAAAAAAGGACTGACCTTTCGGACAATCCTTTTTTTAATTTTCAATTCCGATTAATGACCGGTTGCGTGAGCAGCTGTGTCAGTAGTAGCAGCAGCAGCTGTATCCATTGGAGCAGCAGCAGTATCAGCAGGAACTTCCATTGGAGTTTCAGTTGCAGTAGTATCTACAGCAGCTTCTTCCTTCTTCTCACCACCTCCACAAGAGAACATAGCGAAAGAACCGGCAACCATTAACAACGCGAATAACTTTTTCATTTTTGTTTTTAAATTAATTCTTTAAAGATTTTGTTTGCAAAAGTAGACTTGGATTCCAAATTCACAAACAAACTATCATTTTTTTCTGAAAAATATATTGACAGGTACTCCTTCAAGGTCAAAGTGTTCTCGCATTTTATTCTCCAGAAAACGCTGATAGGGCTCTTTTACATACTGAGGCAGGTTGCAAAAAAATGCGAAGGAAGGCGTGTAGGTTGGGAGCTGCATGATGTATTTGATTCGCACAACCTTTCCTTTGTTGCTTGGAGGTGGGTATTTTGCAATTTCCTCCAGCATTTTGTCGTTCAGTTCGGAAGTAGGAATTCTCTTGCTTCTGTTCTCATGAACTTTGATGGCCATCTCAATCGCCTGAAAAATTCTTTGTTTTTCAAAAACGGAAACAAACATGATTGGGGTATAGTCAATCGGGGCAAGTCGGTTCCGGATTTCCAGCTCCAGTTTCCTTGCAGAGTTGCTGTCTTTTTCAACGGCATCCCATTTGTTCACCAGAATCACAATTCCTTTTCGCTTTTTTTCCGCAAGGGCCACAATGGCCACATCTTGCGATTCAATTCCGCGGGTGGCATCAAGCATGATGATGCACACATCCGAGTTCTCCAAAGACTGGAGCGACCGCAGCACCGAATAAAATTCAATCTGGTGGTCCTTCAATTTTGTCTTGCGGCGAATTCCGGCTGTATCGGTCAGGATAAATTCTTTCCCAAAAGCATTGTAATGGGTGTCTATCGAATCCCGGGTGGTGCCGGCTATATCAGTTACAATGTTTCGTCGTTCGCCCAGCAGCAGGTTGATAAAACTCGACTTACCCACATTGGGTCTTCCCAAAACGGAAATTCTAGGAATGCCCTCGTAAGGATCTTCTGTTCCAGCTTCTGTAAAATGTGAAACTACGGCGTCCAGAAGTTCGCCTGTTCCATTCCCGGTCTGAGATGAAATGGGAAAAATTTCCTCACCAAAACCCAGGGCATAAAACTCTGCAGACTGGTGGCCCTTTTCGAAAGTGTCGGCTTTGTTTGCGGCGATGTAAACCGGCTTTTTTGATTTGCGCAGAATTTTGGCAAAGTCCTTGTCGTAACCGGTTAGGCCATCATTTACATCCACCATAAAGATAATTACATCGCATTCTTCAATGGCAAGTTCTACCTGGTCGCGAATGGCTTGTTCAAAAACATCTTCAGAACCAATTACATAGCCACCGGTGTCAATCACTGTATAGAACTTTCCGTTCCAGTCTGTGAATCCATAGTGACGGTCGCGGGTTACGCCCGCTTCGTTGTCCATAATGGCCTTGCGTGTACCAACAAGGCGGTTGAAAAAAGTGGACTTGCCTACATTTGGCCTGCCCACAATGGCTACTATATTATTTTGCATGGGATTTCCTTCCGGGTCTCCTCCCTGTCGGAAGGGGCGCAAGTTGGCGAATTCTGCTGAGAAGCAAGGAATTCAGTTTCAGGAAAAGAGCCTGAAGGCGAGGAAACTTAGTCCAAATGCCAGCCCGGTCATATAGATTAACTGCAGTGTCGGCCATTTCCAGCTTCCGGTTTCCCGGTAGCTAACCGCCAAAGTGCTCATGCATTGCATGGCAAAAATGTAAAAAACCAAGAGCGAGGCAATCGTGGCAGGCGTGAAAACCGGATTCCCAGTTTCAGGATGTCTGGCTGAAAGCATCCTGCTTTTCAGTCCTTCCGTTTCGCCTTCAGACCCAGATGCGTACAACACCGACATAGTGCCAACAAAAACTTCCCGGGCGGCAAATGAGGAAATGAGGGCAACGCCAATTTTCCAATCAAAACCCAAAGGTCGAATTACCGGTTCAATCCATTGCCCGGCTACACCGGCATAACTGGCCTCCAATTGTCTGGATGCAAGCAGATTGGGTACTTCTGATTCTGGAATTTTGCCTTCAGCAGCCTCTTTTTGGACAGAAATTCCGGCTTCTTCAATTTTATTTCCTGGCCCAAAAGATGCCATGAACCAAAGGATTACTGAGATGGCAAGGATGATTTTCCCTGCTTCTAAAATGAAGGCTGCTGATTTGTTGTAAACAGTTGCGAGAAGGCTGTTCCATCCTGGAACTTTATAAGGAGGAATTTCCAGAACAAAGCTGCCTGTTCCTTTTCCGGGTAGAAACCGGTGCAGCATCAAAGCGGTGATGACCGCGCCTGCTAAGCCCAAAAGGTACAAACCAAGTAAAACAAGGCCCTGTGCAGGAATCCCAGCCCAGAAAATATTACCAGGAAGCAGCATTGCCACAAGCAAAGAGAACACCGGTAATCGGGCGGAACAACTCATCAAAGGCGTTACGAAAATCGCAATCAGTCTTTCCCGGCTGCTGCTCATATTCCGGGTAGACATAATCGCCGGAACTGCGCATGCCAAACCAGAAACCAGAGGCACAACAGATTTTCCACTCATTCCCATTTTACCCATGAGGCGGTCAAGAAGCAACATCACCCTCGCCATGTATCCGGTTTGTTCCAGAACTCCAATCAGGAAAAACAAGATGGCAATTTGTGGAACGAACACCACGATGCCCTGGATTCCGGCTAGCACTCCATTCAGTAAGAAACGCTTGAGTATGCCTTCCGGAAGGAAATTTGAAAGAATGCCACTGAGTTTGTCTACACCGGTATCCAGCAATTCTACAGGGTAGCTGGAAAGTGTAAATACACCTTCAAAAACTACGAGCAAAATGGCCAGCATTAAGAAATATCCCCAGACGGGATGAAGTGCAATTTTATCAAGACCAAATCCCTTGTTGGGTTCAGGTGTTCCAATTTGGGACTCCGCAGAGGAAACAAGCTCGCGAAGCATTTTCAGTCTTTCGGTTGTCTCACGGGCAATGTCCAAATCAGGACTATTGCCTTTTGCCCTGTCCGCAGAAACCTTAGAAACCCATTCTCGGAATGTTTCTCCGTCTTTGGATTTAAAGAACTTTTTCTGTGGTTGGCTGGCTTCAGAAAGCCGTTCTTTTAATCTGCTCACGCCTTCACCTGTTCGTGGGTTTACGCGGACAACCGGGCAGCCAAGAAGCTCTTCCAAAAGTGTCAGGTCTGTTTTCATTCCCCTCTGCTCGGCTATATCAATCATTGTAAGGGCCACAACACATGGGACATTTAGGTCGGCTACCTGAGAATAAAGCAAGAGGTTGCGTGCAAGGTTACTGGCATCTGCTACCAGAATAAATGTTTTGTCCTGGCTCTTGTCTAAAACTTCAGAGGCAACAACCATTTCATCCGGGGATCTTGGAATGAGGGAATAAGACCCGGGCATGTCTGTGATTATTGCATTTCCCTGAGGCAGACTTAGACTTCCGGTTATTTTCTCAATCGTAACGCCTGCAAAATTCCCTACTTTTTGCCTCATTCCAGTCAGGCGATTAAATAGGGTAGACTTGCCAATATTTGGATTGCCAAGCAAGACAAAATTCATCGATTTCTTCTTCATGCGGGGATTACAATAATACTTGCCGCATCATCTGGTCGGATGGATATCCGAATTGAGCCATTTCCTACGATTAGAGGACCTGAGAAAGATATTCTTCCCAGTACTTCCCACACAGTTCCTGGAATCATGCCCACATCTGCCAGCCTGCTGCACAACGCCGGCTGTGAGCAAGAAACGAATGAGACTTTTTTCTCGGTTTGAACAGAAAGGAGGACTTCCAATTCCTTATTTAGAATTGATTTAAACTAATGCAAAGGAAGAGCAATCTGAGCAATCAGCCAAGGAAACTGATAATAATAAAAGAAAATCCTAATCTCAATTTCCGAAGCGGATTGTGAGGAGTGTTAAATCGTCATGAAATCCTTTCTCGCTGGCGAAATTATCAATCCTGTTCAGCAAGCGTTGGTGAATGATTGGAAGTTTTTCCAGGCGGTGTTCAACGAAATAGTTTTCGAGGTTTTCCTGGCCAAATGCATTTTCCATTTTATCTTCTACTTCAGGTAGTCCATCTGTAAAAGCCACCAACAGGGCTTCACCACCGATGCTTTCTTTTCCCACACTCAGGCTGGGCATTTGGTTGAAAATGCCCAGGATGGTGCAGCCAGAACGAAGGCTGCGGGTACTGCCATCTGCATAAATTAGGACTGGAGGGATGTGCCCACAATTTACATAATGAAGGGTCTTTTCTGAAGAATCAAAAATTGCGATAAAAGCAGTGATGAATCTTTCCCCATTGCTGTTCATGCAAATCAGGGTGTTGATACGGTTTACAATTTCACTAAGGTCAGTGTAATCCATCATCAGTGTTCTCAGGCTTGCCTGAAAATTTGACATCAACAAGGCTGCGGGAATTCCTTTTCCCGAAACATCTGCCACGCAAACAGCAAAATCGCCATTTTTCAAATCAATGAAATCATAATAATCCCCGCTCACATCCATGTGAGGAAGGTAGGTTGCGTAGATATGAAGGTCTTTGGTGTCGGGAAGATTTTTTGGAAATAGCATTTTCTGCACCTGACGGGCAATTTCAATTTCCTTTCGCATGGATTCCTGCTTCAAACGATATGAAAGCAGTTTTTGATTTTCCCTCGCCATTGCCATGAGTCCCAGCAAGGTCTGAATCAAGGCAATTACTTCATTTTCATGATTGCCCAGGAAATTGAGTGGCTTTTGGCACAGGACCATTCCAGCAATTTCTCCGTCGAAGTAAAACGGAATTGCGAGGTCAACATGCCGGTTTACATGGTGGAGTTCCGGCAGCAAATCTGCCAGAAGTGATACCGACATTTCTCTATCCGGTCGAGGAAAACTCCTCCATCCGGAGATGATCTTACCATAGCAATAGGCACTGCTCCAGGACGAGTCTTCAAAGTTGAAAATGGAAAGATGAGAAATGCCTAGTTTTTCGAGGAGGTAGGCCTCCATGATCTCGAAAAAACCTGTCTCTGGTTTATTGCGGGTGATGGCAATGCTAAGGTCAAAAACTGCCTGGAACTCGAGTTGCTTCAGGTAATTGTTGCTGTTGTCTGCCGACAAACCTTCAAAATTCCAGACATTGGCCATGCATCAGGTTTCTATGAAAACCCCCATTCCGGAGAATTTGTCAATTCTCTTCGTAATTCTATCGGCAGAATTGAGCTTTTCCAATTCATCCAGGCATTCCAAAATGGTTTTGCGGATTTTTTTGGCAGTACTCAGTGGGTCTGTATGGGCACCTCCAAGTGGTTCTTTAATGATGTCGTCAACAAGGCCAAACTTGTGCATGTCCTTTGCAGTAAGTTTGAGTGCTTCGGCTGCCTGCTCTTTGTAATCCCAGCTTCTCCAGAGAATTGAAGAGCAGGATTCTGGTGAAATTACTGAGTACCAGGTATTTTCCAGCATAAGGACTTTGTCTCCAATTCCAATCCCAAGGGCACCACCGGAAGCACCTTCTCCGATAATGATGCAGATTATGGGCACTTTCAGGGAAAACATCTCTTTGAGGTTTCGAGCGATGGCTTCACCCTGACCGCGTTCCTCTGCTTCCACACCCGGAAAAGCGCCAGGTGTATCAATAAAAGTAACGATGGGCTTATTGAATTTTTCTGCCATTTTCATCAGCCTTAGCGCTTTTCGATAGCCCTCCGGGTTGGCCATTCCGAAATTACGGAACTGCCTTTGTTTGGTATTGCGGCCTTTTTGCTGACCGATAAACATGATCGAACGGTCTCCAATTTCCCCAAATCCACCCACCATTGCCTTGTCATCGCCGAATCCACGATCGCCGTGAAGTTCCACAAATGTTTCGCAGATGGTTTTGATATAATCAAGCGTGTAGGGTCTATCGGGATGCCGACTCAATTGAACCCTTTGCCAGCGGGTCAAGTTTTGGTAGGTTGTTTTCTTGAGTTTTGATATTTTCTCCTCAAGAGATTTTACGGCCTCCGTTACATCTACATTGTTGTCGATGGCGAATTGCTTCATGTCGGCCAGTTTCTGGTCAAGTTCAAGAATTGGTTTTTCGAAATCCAGCATATCTATTCCGGTGCTATTCGGTCGGTCAAAATTAAGGCATCCCCGTGAAATGGGAGATTTTTGTTTTTTAGAATTTAAAAAGCCTCAAAACAGGCGTTTAATGCGAGTTAACATTGAAAATGAAATTGCAATGGAGTTTTAGCCGCTAATCTTTTTCAGTAAAATCCCGGGATTGCGAAGGTAATACATGATCCAACCCCTGTTTTTCCCAAGGCTTTTCTGGAAGTTGTAGTTGATCTTTTCACCAAGGGTAAAGTCTGGAAAATGCTCTTTAAAAACCTTCTGCAAATTCTCAATGTTTCTTCCCGCCGAGATTTCCTTCATGGTTTTGCTGCCGGCGAGCATGACATAATTTCCCAGTATTTCACCCGAATAGACGATTTCTGCTTTCCCCGTTAACCGAAGCAGGAAGTCTATATCCATTGTCAGGTGATCATTTTCGTTGTAATAGCCCAGTTTTTCGTGCAGACTTTTATGGTAGAAATACGCCGATGGATTGAATGGAAATGTATAATCCAGCATAAAGGCCACACGGCTGAATGGCCATGGTCGATTAATCATATATTCGCTACCGTCTTCATGCAGCACCCTGCAATCACCGAGAAAAAAAGAATCTTTGCGGGCGGCCTTGAAAAACGAATGGGCTTTTGCAATTGCACCGGGTTCATAGCGGTCGTCTGCGTTGAGAAAAGAAATGACAGGATTTGAGGCAAGCCGGATCCCCTTGTTCATCGCATCACTTTGGCCTCGGTCTTTTTCACTAAGCAGTTTTAAATGTGGATGTTGCTTCATCATTTCTTCCACAATTTGCTGTGTTCCATCATTTGAGGCCGCATCAATTACGAAGTGTTCTATGCCATCAAATTGCTGGTTTGCAACGCTTTCAATGCATTGTCGAATGTATTTTGCGGCATTGAAAACCGGTGTGATGATGGTAATCATGCTTGATCTGGGGCTTTAATAAATTTTTGGGCTACCAAGGCATATTGCCCGCCCATTGGAATTTTGAGAAAGAACTTTTCCAAGGGTCTAAACCAGGAAAGCCATTGAGGAAAATAGAAAATGAAATACGCGGCTTCTGTTTTCAAGCCTGCGATTTGTAGGAGTTTTTTTAATTCTGATGGCCAAATTTTTACGACTCCTTTGTCAAATGGATTTCGGTACATGGCCCAGCGGGTTCCTGGATTGGCTGGATTATTTTCAAAAATCCAGAGGGTTCCTGTTGCCGATAAAAGTGAAAATAATTGGTCAATAACAGCTTGCCTTTCCGCTACAGGAACATGGTGAATGACACAGTTTAGATAAATCAAATCAAATTCGGCTTCTTCTTGAAGCTTATCCAATGCGATGAAGCGGATGTTTTGGTTCTGAATTTTTTCTCTGGCATAAGCCAAAGCCGGTTCAGACAAATCACTACCTACAATTTCAGATGTAGGAAACCTCTGAAGAAGAATTTCGCTTGTAGCGCCAGTGCCGCATCCAAAATCAAGAATTCTTTTCGGGGCATTCTTCAGCGAGGTTTTATTTTCAAGGAGGTCTAAACGTCCACGGATGAAGAAATGCTTGTCATTACCCGTGAGGCCAATCCCCTTTTTCAGCATGGCTTCATATTCCTCCGGTATTTCAAAAAGTTCTTGCATAGTGGAAGGTCAAATATCCAAAACTTTGTGGCTATGAACAGCTTTGGTTCAGGTCCGGGCTTTTAAATTCGATTGTAAAACCTTCTGCCTTAAATTGAAAAATGCATCTGAAGCAATGGATCCATGTATTCGCGGCTGTTCGACAACCTTGGAACTTTATTCTGACCACCAAGTTTGCCTCTTGATTTCATCCAATTGTAAAATAATCCTTTCGTTGCCAAATGCAATCGAGGTTCAAGAAGGGCGATGTCTTTGTAGCGTTTGGCATCATAATCCCCATTAATTTTTCGCAGTTCTTCGTCTAAGACCCGAACAAAAGTTTCAATGGATTCTGGTTTTCGGGAAAACTCTACCAGCCACTCGTGTCTTCCTTGCTTTTCGGCCTGCATATATTCCGGAGCTACAGTAAATTCCACCACTTCAGCTGCTGTTTCTGCACAAGCCCTCGCAATAGCCAGTTCTGCATTTTCCACCATAACTTCCTCACCAAAAGCATTGATAAAGTGCCGGGTTCTTCCGCTTACCTGAATTCGGAAAGGATTAAGCGAAGTAAACCGGATTGTATCTCCGATTTTGTATCGCCATAATCCTCCGTTTGTACTGATAATCAAGGCATAATTTTTTCCGAGTTCCACATCGGCGAGGCCAATGGTATGGGGATATTCGTTTCCGGATTCATCGATTGGTGCAAATTCGTAGAAGATGCCATAGTCAAGCATCAAAAGCATTTGTCCATCGAGGGTTAAGTCGTCCTGAATTCCAAAAAAGCCTTCGGAGGCATTGTAGGTTTCCAGGTAGTACATGTCATTCTCTGGAATGAGCTTTTTGAAAACTTCTCTGTATGGTGTGAATGAAACAGCTCCGTGAAGGAATACCTCCAGATTGGGCCAGATTTCCCGCACCGATTTTCGACCCGTTTGTTCAAGAATCCGGTTCAACAAGATGATCATCCAGGTTGGAACTCCGGATAAAGAGGTAACATTCTCGTCGATGGTAGTTTCTGCCATTTTCTCGATTTTGTCCTCCCATTTGTCCATAAGAGCAATTTCGAGTGATGGGGTGCGCATCCATTGTGCCCATGCCGGAAGGTTTTGCATGATAACAGCAGAAATGTCGCCGCAAATTCCATCCGGATTAAAGGGGTTGGGGTGAAGGCTTCCCCCCATTGCCAGATTTTTGCCACTGAGTACCGAAGAATCAGGCCTGTAATTGAGGTATAATGAAATTAAGTCTTTACCGCCTTTGTAATGGCATTGTTCCAGAGAATCCTGGGTAACGGGAATAAATTTGTGGCGGTCGTTGGTGGTTCCTGAAGATTTGGAAAATGAAACCGGCGTTCCGGGCCAAAGCACATTTTCTTCGCCTTTCATGGCTTTTTCAATCCACGGAAAGGTTTCCTCATAGCTTAATGAAGGAACAGATTCTCGAAATGCCTCAAGGCTGTCAATTTTTTGATAATTGAATTTCTTACCCCAGACGGTTTCCTTTCCCTTTTCCATCAGGTATTTCCATTGCTGCATCTGCGTTTCCAAAGGAGAAGCCATCACCAGATCAATCTGGCTCATTCTTCGCTTTAGCCACCAGGAAATCATGGAACTAACCGGATTCATGCTTTAAGCTTTTGCTTTGTTGGTTTTGGAAATTTATAAATCATTCTTTTTCTGGAATCATGAATTCACTGAGAGCTAGATTCCCGAGCAGGTGGCTTTCGGCAATTTTCTCCAAAGATTCCTCATTCAGATTCCCGTAAAAACATCCATCCGGATAAACCACCATGGCTGGACCATTTCCGCAAACATTCAGACAGCCAGCGCGTTGGATTCTGATCCGGGATGCGGAATCATGGTTTTTTATTTTATCCCTGAGAATTTTTACAGCATCAAGGCCGAATTTTTCCCCGCAACATTTCTTGCCTTCAGCTTTCTGATTGGCACAGACAAAAACATGGTAATCGTATTTCATTGTCTGATTTGATAGACGGGCGCAAATAAAGGACTGAGTATTGGGATTTCAAGAATTCAAGTCGGAAATCCGGCATTGAATTTTAGGAATTTGCCTTGCAATGGCGGAAATATTTCCTGTAAAGGAATTTTCGGGGCGCCATTTGAATCCAAACCATAAACATGACCAAAAAAGAAGGCCAGTATTTTCCTGCTTCAAATTGTATTTCATCCCGGATGAAACAGGCGTTTTTGTTTTTGCCAATGGTGTGGGTATGGTGCCAGTAGGAAAGGAAAGGGGGTAGAATTGTGCCTTCATCCACAAATTTTAATCCAGTTTCTGTTTGCTCAGATTCTGTTATCAGGCTTGACCAATCCCATTTAAAAAAGATAAAATCAAGACTTAGTTCCACCTGATCGCCTTTTGCTGTACCGTCGAAACGGTGTAGGATGAGGCGTGGAAATGGGGGTGCAAGGGAACGGAATAGACTTTCGTTGAAGTTGCTTAGGATAAATTCGGAAGGATATTCCAGCGGGCAATTGAAGCTAAGTTTCATAACCTTAGGACTCCTCTGAGAAGGATTTTAAATAGCTGAAATTTGCGCACAATTGGCCGTTTTTGGTGATGGTGGCGCCTTCAATTCCTGGCCTGTTTTCGGAAACAAGTTCGGGTATTACATGTTGCATCAACATTTCGCCGAATGCCTCGGATGCATCCAAGGGTAATTCGCAAGGAAGGTTGTCTACTGCACAGATGCTGATGTTTTCCGGATTAGAAAACGGGGCTTTTTCCTGGCAGGCTTCCCGGCTGATGTCATAAAATGGATCCTTAATTGTGCTGGCCCTGAGTGTGGTAGGAATGGATCCTTCAATGTCGCAGGTTACATCTGAAATAACGCTGATTCTGAATTCCGTTTGGGAGATGTCTTCTTTTGAGAAAAGAGCAGGAGCGGCCGGATCCCAGTAATGGCAGGGTATGAGGATGTCTGTTTGCTTCGCAAAATCCATAAACCCGGAAACAAATTCTGATGGGTTTGTCCTGAATTCAGTTTCATTCCAGTGTTTATTGTCTTTGTGCCGCAAATAATGCCTCGAACTCAGTACTGTAAAAACTGGCTCGTTAAATTCTGCGCTAATAAATTCTACAGGCTGAACGCGTTTTATACCCAAATTTTCGAGCACTTCAATTGCACCCAAACCAACCCTTCCGGTGCCCGTCACAGCAATTCTGACATTGCCTATTTTTTCTACGAATGGTCGAACAGAATTGAGCATTTCAACCATATCGCTGCAGTCGGATGCATTTTTGAGCTCGATGTTTGCATTGCGTCTCAGCCAAATTCGCAAGGAATTATAAGCCCCTACAATTCCGGCAAAGCGACCGAATGCAACTGTGCGTCCGCCTTTCTCATCAAGCAGACACTCATAGTCTACCATTTCAATTTTTCTTGAAAGAAGTTCTTGGAGCAATCGCCGGTTGTGGGCCTGCTTTTTTATGGTGTGGGAAAAAAAGAAATAGGTTTTTCCGGGAATCAGTGCTTCAATCGGCACTTCTTTAATTCCAAACAGGATTTCTGAATTGCTGAGGTCATTACTGACAGGAATTCCCAATGCTTCATATTCCCTATCTGGAATGCACCTCATTGGCGAAGGCTCAACCAGAATCTTTATGCCGGGGAATTCGGCCTGTATTTTCAGACATTGTGCCGGAGTGAAGGCCACCCTTTTGTCAGGCGGATTTTTCCTTTCGGCAATTAGGCCAATTTTGATTTCGCTTTGGTGCATTAATGGTAAGTTTTGGCCTGCAAATCAAGGAAAAATACCTGAGGCCTGAACGGTGAATTAACCTGCAGTAGTCACTCGATGCATTTTTGGAATTGTAAGGCAATGGGCGCAAATCGCTGATAACATATGATTTATCGCATGACATGTTCCATAATCGGTCAATATTTTTTTCAAATAATATTAATAAACCAATATTTTTTTTTATTTTTAGTATATAAATATAATCCGCACTTGTACATTTGGCTCCAGATTTCGGTTTCAAATATTCATAAAAAGCCTTCTTCAACAAGTAAGTTAAAGGGGCTTTGTGAGTTTTTTGGGCCGTAGTTCGGAAATTATGTTTGCACCCGTTAGAAACTAGAGTTGTCTTCATTCGGGATTTTGCATTCAAAATGAAGTTATCAGCCTTATCAATAGAAAATTCTGACCGATCCAAGTCTCAATAAATTTATGACAAGAAGAATTCTCCTGTTCGCATTTACACTCGTCTTTCTTTCGGCTGGCCGGTTGTTTGCCCAGACGGGTTGCCGCATTGACCTTGGAATTGTGACTCCTACTGTTTGTGTGGGCAGCGCGGTTTGTATTCCATATTCAATATCTCCAGGCGGATGTGTTTCTGCCAGCAGCCTGATTTTAGAACTTTCGCGTCCTTTACCAAGTCCAACTTCAAGTTGCAACTTTTCGGTTCTTTCACTGGATACCGTTGGAAGTTGTTTTCGGGTTCCACTAAACTTCGCAAAAGGAAGGTATTGCGTGAGGTTGCGTTCGGGTAACATCGTGTCAGATGTAAAATCCTTCGATATTGATACCATTGATTATTCGCCACCACCAAACCTCACAATAGTTCAACTTCCTCCAATCCGGCCGAGCTATTGCAAAGGCGATACTGTTAAATTTAAGATTATAAGTATAGAAAATGGCGGCGTTGGTTATTCGCTTCAGTGGAGCAAAAATGATACTGCTCGTGATGGAGCTACAGATTCCGTTTTCACATTTACTGGCCTGAATGATGGAGATTTTGTTTTTGCCTCTGTTACAAAACAGAACAAATGCGCTTTAAATGCCACCGGGCGCTCCATTTCGATACCAATTTCGGTTAACAAACCTCCAGTCATTTCAGTAAAGTTACGCCCTGGTTCAAGTGGATGTGAATCCACCATCAATTCGTTTGTTTCCAATCTTTCAGCTGTAGGGACAGATCCTTATGTGATTTGGACAAGGTCAACATCCTCTCGTACAGATACCCTTTCGCAGGGCATCAATGATACCTTATTTACACTTAGTCCCGCGGACAGTGCTCGTTTTGGAGATACAATCCGTGCCACAGTTGTGACAGGAAGATGTAAACTGACTGACAATAGTTTTTATGTTATTCGGGCTTGCGGAGAAGTTTTTATTGATCCGCCGCTGGATCTTGGAGTTTGCGCTGGCGCTACAATGAAAGTGCCTTATACTACCGTCGGCTCTTTCCAAACAAACAATTTTTTCTCTGTTCAATTGTCTGATTCTACAGGAAGTTTTCAATCTCCTGTTCAGATAGGCACATATGTGAGCAACAAGGCGGATACAATTCCGGTTATAATCCCTGCAGACCTTAGGGGAGGGGATTGTTTCCGAGTTCGCATTATAGCAAGTTTACCAGCAGATACGAGCGATACAAGTGCTTGCTTTAAGGTGTTTCCAAAACCTTTGAAGCCGCTTACTGTGAATGACTCTGTTTGTGCTTCGGGTGAGGTAACGCTTTTGGCATCTTCTACAGAGACAAATGTTAATTTTAATTGGTACGCAAGCCCGTTCAATCAGGAACTGATTTTTACTGGCAGCTCTAAAACCTTTACCATCCAAGCTGATTCTGTATATTTTGTATCTGCAGTTTCTGTAAATGGTTGTGAAAGTGACAGGTCGGAAGTAAAAGCTGTTTCAAATTCAGCTACGCCGGTTGAAGTTGGAGCCAACCAATCCTTTTGCATTGGTGCCCAAACTTTCCAGCTAAATCCTTCCATTGCGGGTGGAGTGTGGACAGGAGACCTTGCCGTTATAAATGGCCAGGTTGACCTCACTGGAGTTGCGGTTGGAGATTATGTGCTTCAATATGCTTCAACAAATTCTCTTGGTTGCATTGCCACAGATTCCCTCACCATTTCGGTAAAACCAATTCCTCAGCCGAATGCTGGCCCCGATTTGAATGCCTGTAGCAATCAAAATGTGATTCAGCTCTCCGGTCTTCCAACTGGAGGAGTTTGGCTAGGAGATAATGTCCTTTCGGATGGCACATACAATCCAGCCTTGTCTGTTGATTTTGCCGATACACTCATCTATTCAATCACTGAAAATGGTTGTATTGGTTTTGACACACTCGCTGTTGTTGTAAGTCCGGCTCCAAGTGAATTTACAATCACTACAAGCAATCCGAGCAGCTGTGCGGTAGATGATGGCTCAGCAACACTTAGTGGTATAACTTTGAATCCTTCGTGGAAAGTGAAGTGGTCTGTGAATACAGCCGATTCAAGCGCTTTCCCTACATTGTCTGGTTTAGGTGGGGGCACTTATGAAGTGATCATTAAGGATACGGTTACTGGCTGCAATAGGTCTGAATTTTTCAGCCTGAGTGATCCTGAGGTTCCCGCTCCAGTAATTTCCGGATTGCTTCCGTCATATTGCACAAACGATTCCTGCCTTATCATTTCAGTTTTACCGACAAGTCCTTCTGGTATTTGGAATGGTCCCGGAGTAAGTGTGCTTCCAAACGGGGATGTGAAGTTTTGTCCTGCCACTGCTGGCCAAGGAACCATTTCAATTTCATATCAATATGACAATTCCAGTGGTTGTGTCGGAGCCACAAGCACAAACGTTCAAGTGAATTCGGCGCCAAATGTGAATGCAGGCTTTTTTACGGATACACTTTGCAGCGATGATTCACCAGTTCAATTGGAAGGATTTAGTCCACTTGCTCCACCGGCTGTTTGGACACCTCAACCAATTGTAAGTGCTACAGGTTTATTTAACCCTGCATTGGCTGCAATTGGTGAAAATGAACTTACGCTCACCATTACGGCAAATGGTTGTACTTCCACAGACACCCGGTTGATGCAGGTTTCTTCAAAACCAAATCCAGTGATTACCCGTTTGCCATTGGTTGATGTTTGCTTTGGTGAAAATGTTACGCTTACTGCAAATCCTGGTTCTGGTGTAATAGCCAAGCGCTTTGAGTGGTTTAAAGACAATGTAGTTATCCCGAACGAAAATGGAGCCCAAATTTCTGTAAGTCAGGCAGGAAGTTATGTGGTTGTTGTAGAGGGTGCTGGCAATTGTTCAGGCTCTTCGGCTGCATTCAGTGTTCAGTTCAATGCACTTCCTCCAGATACAATTACTGTTTCAGGC
>CANETC010000020.1 GCA_947441055.1 Cytophagaceae bacterium
GCCCATCCCGGATCCCCGTAAGTTTAATTGCAGGGAGATGCCTCCCCGCAATGTTACGCGGTATTAGCTCCACTTTCGCGAAGTTGTTCCCCGATCCGGGGTAGGTTGCATACGCGTTACGCACCCGTCTGCCACTATGCATTGCTGCACCGTTCGACTTGCATGTATTAGGCCCGCCGCTAGCGTTCATCCTGAGCCAGGATCAAACTCTCCATTGTATTGTTTTTCGTCTCGGTTTGCACCTCGACAATGTTTGTTCGCTCTCCGATGTTTCAGATTTATCTGTTCTTGAATTAATTCAAGGGTTCCGCTATATGCCTTCCAAACTTATTCAAAGAACGCTGCAAATTCAGACGCTAGGTCTTCCTTCACCTGCTACTTGCTCTCTTGCAAGCCTCTCTATTTTCTCCCCTTTTCTTGCTGACTTCTCTGCGCCCGCCCCGAATTGGGAGTGCAAATGTCCGACTTTTTTCTTCCCCCGCAAGTCCTTACACCAAAAAAAATGAAAAAAGTTTTAATTCAACTGTGCCTCAGCATTTTAAAACCAACGCCATGGACCGTTTGAATCTCAATTTCTGGGTCACAACTCAAAAACTTCCGAATTTTCGATACAAAAACATCCAAGCTCCTCCCTTTGTAATAATCATCCGTTCCCCAAATCTTCATCAGAATATCTTCCCTTTTTAAAACCTGACCCTGGTTACGGAAAAAAAGTTCCAGCAATTCGGCCTCTTTATAGGTAAGAGATTGGCTACCCTCTTCCGAATCAATCCTAAGATGCGAGGGAAAAAACTCCAACCTTGAAGTCTTATAAGTATGTTCCTTCTCTTGTTCCTTCTGAACCACTGGCCTCTTTAGAAATACCTCAATCCGAAACATGAGCTCTTCAATGCTAAATGGCTTGGTTAAATAATCATCCCCACCCACTCTGAAACCCTGAAGCCTGTCCTCCTTTAATCCTTTAGCCGTTAAAAAAATAATGGGAACATGGGCATCCTGCTCCCGGATTTTCGAAGCCAGTTCAAAGCCATCCATTTCCGGCATCATTACATCCAGAATACACAAATCAATTTTCAGACTCCTGAACTTCTCCAATCCTGCCTTGCCATTGCTGCAAGATTCTACTTTAAATCCCCTTAACTCCAGGTTATCCTGAACAACAAATCGCAGATTTTCATCGTCTTCTGCCAATAGAATCAATGGTGAACTATTCATTTTGTATAAATTTTTTTATTTCCCTGAAGCCAACGATGGAAGTAAAATCGAAATCTCTGTCCCAACACCGATTTCACTGGTAGCCGTTATCTTTCCGTGATGGGCCAAAATAACGGATTTTACATAATAAAGCCCGAGCCCGTACCCTTTTACATTGTGTAGATTTCCAGTTGGGACTCGGTAAAATTTGTCAAAAATCTTATGAAGATCATCCTTTGGAATTCCAATGCCATTGTCGCTTATCTTTAACAACAACTTGCTGCCCATTGCCTGAAGTGAAATCCGGATTTCAGGTTTGCCCTGATTATACTTCAACGCATTTTCCAAAAGATTTGAAATCACATTGGAAAAGTGAAGTCCATCACCCCAAACATAAAGCGACTCTTCGGGTAAATTAAGAATGAATTTTCCATGGGCCGCATTTACAGTGGGTTCAAGTGCCTCTACAGCTTCCAATACTACTTCAGTTAGGCTAAGCCTCTCCTGCCGAAGGCGGGTAGTTTCAAGATTTGCCATTTTCAGAACGGCTTCCACCTGGTTTTGAAGTCGCTTGCCTTCTGTATGGATAATACCAAGATAACGGGAAGTCCGTTCGCCCATTGAGCCTTCGGCCTGAAGGCTGTTTTTCAAAGTCTCGGCAGATGCAAGAATCGAAGCCAACGGTGTCTTAAATTCATGCGTCATGTTGTTTATAAAATCCTTCTGAATTTCCGAAAGCCGTTTCTGCTTGAGAATCATGATCATCGCAATAATCATGAAAATCACCACAAAGGCCAGAACCGCAGATGAAAAAAGCCAAATCCCCATCTGGCCTATAAGTGTAGAATCCCTGGACGGAAAACGAACTCCAAAATAATAAGTCTGATTTTCCCATTTGGGAAGATCCGTGCGGCTCGGTTTGGTCGAATTGGGCAACTGACTTATAAAATTTCCATACACCATTCGGTCTGTAGAACAATCGTAAATCCCGTATTCATAATCGAGTTTCAATTGTGCTTTCTGCAATTCCTCACGCAGAAAAATCTCAAGCAAATTGGCATCAATGATGTCATCCACCCGAACCACAAAATAATCCTCGGCAAGCTGTTTCACAGGATCCAGAAGCTTTGTCTTGTTGTGGTTATAATCCAGCATCCGCTGGGCTGTACCAGTCAACGCAATTTTAACGGATTGGTTAAACTGGATTTCCTTCATATCAAAGGCTTTTTCCAGCCAGAACCATTGCACAAAACCAACCCCAATCAGCGAAATGCTGGCCAGAAATAAGATGATACGGATACTTTGACGAGCCATTTTAAGATTTGGATTTCTAAAGTAATGCCTAAGCTAAGGTTTTTACTTAAAGTTTTTTATCTGGAGGATGAATGTGAATTTCTTTTGCATTGATTCCAAGACCAAACACTTCCCAGCGACCCCATACTGCTACATGCTGGCCAACAAACAGGCCTGCGCTTTTTCCCTCCAATAAAATCTTTGATCCAGCATCAAAAAATACCCGATTCGAAATTCCGGAAATCTCATTTTGAACCAAAACCAAATTTTGAGAAAGACCGACAATTCTTCCATATGCCCTCGGCGGACTTCCGGCCCCCGAAATAATTTCTGATTTTTTTACTTGCCTAAAAACATCAAAATACGCCCCTTTAAAAACCAACTCACAATTGAAAGGAACCTTGACCTCCCGAAAGCGGCCAGAATAAAGATTACTTCCTGCCTTTTGAGTTATGTACAACAAGCGCCGGAATTGGTTTGTGTCATTTTTAGAAAGCAAATAATCTGCACTTGTAGAAGCGCCGTAAAACCAGGCACCCAAAATCCGAAGGTCCTGTCGGGAAACAATCAGATCCTTTGAATTGATTGGATACTTGTTTCCAATTTGCTGAAACTCGCCCAATGCTTCCCTTGTAATCGCCGTTTGCAAGGGAATGGAAAATAGTTGCAGGATATTAACTGCCATGAATAGCACCAAAATGCCACCAAAAAACCATTTCCAGACTGAAAAATTCTTCACCGAAAATACAAATCCAAGCAGGCCTATGACAGGAACAAGAGCCATGAAAGCCAATCTGTTTGCCCATTCAATTCCATTCAAAGGAGAAGCCAAGGCCATGCCCAAAAGCCAAAGAGATAATCCAAACTGCCTATTTCTGCGACTAAATTCCTTTCGTGTTTGAAAAAGAAAAACCCCCAACATGATGAGTAAAAAAAGTGAGAATAGTTTTGGACCAAACCCCGCAATGCTGGCAATCCCCGAATTCAAAAAGACCAGAATACTTGGCCTTTCAAAAACTCGAAGCGGAAAAAACACCAGCCGCATAAACCGATCCCGATCAAGTAAAAGGAGAATCGTTAACACAGAAATAAGACCCAACAGTAGGAACCCATGGGTCTGGTTAAACTTACTCAGCCCTGAGGAGCGGTCACTCATCCAATTGACCACATAAAGAATTAGAATAAAAGCAGAGAGGATACAAAAACTCCCAAAATGGGTAATGCCACAAATGAAAAGCCAAAAGGCCGCCCAGCGCACATCTGCTCTTTGCATTCCAGAAACAAACCAACGAAATAAATAAAGCAAGGCCGCCAGAACAGGGGTGATTGCAATTGCATTTTTTTCCAGCTGCGAAGAAAAAATAATCAGGCTTGTATGATTAAAAGCACAGAACGCAAGCGGAATCAAAGCAGAAAAAAATGCTGTAATCTTTTTTTCCTCGCCATCGGAATTCAAAATAGAACGCGTCAGCAACCAGGCCGGAAAAATAGCAAGTGGCGGTAACAGGCCATCAACCAAACAAACCGCGGTAAGAACAGGTTCTGAGATTGAAAGCCATGATAAAAATTTTGCAAGCCCGGCGCTTAGCCAGAAAACCAAAGGCATATCAGGAAATGCCAGAATGCCTTTTTCCAGAATACTTTTTACCTGAACCGGATAATATGGACCATCAGCCCCAGCCACAAGGAAAAAGGCATTCGATTTACCATGCATCCGCAAAAAGACCGAAACTAAAAATAGCAGCAGAACGGCCAGAAAATCAATTGAAAATCCAGTCCGGCTACTTCTCCCCGACCGTAACATATTGACCTCCTATCGGAATACCGGCCATATACTTCTCAAGGAAATGAAACGCCTTAAAAACACCTCCTCTAGGAAAAAACAAGGTAAAGTGATTTTCAGCTTTGCGGAAACCAGATTTCCTCAACAAAGTTTTTGTATACCCGGGTTTCAACAAAACCGCATCTTCATCGAATGGGCAGGTATTTACCATGTGCAGCGTAACCGGATTCCAGGGATTGTGCTCTACAATAAAAATTTTACCTCCCGGCTTCAGAACCCGCAACGCCTCTTTCATCAGTCCTTCATGCAATTCAAATCGAATGTGGTGCATCACGGTGGCAACCAAAATCACATCGAAGGAATTGTCTGAATATGGAATTTCCGTTCCGTTGTAGGCTTTTACCTCCGTATTCGGGATGTTTTTGGCGGCAGCTTCTTCGATGCTCAATTCTGAAACATCAATTCCAAAGAGCTTTGCTTTTGGAAAATACTGGCTAAAATATGTGAGACAAGTTCCATCTCCGGCGCCAAGGTCAAGAATATCGGATGGCTCCTTTGGACCGTAAAAATCCCGCAGCCACTTCACCTTAAACTCAGAAAAATATTGGCTGTCGGCCCCAGTCAGGCGGATGTTCTCGTTGTGGATGTCGCGGTAATCGCGGGCAAACTCATCGAAATTATCGAAGGCTTCCCCCTTTTCTCCTGCCGTTTTTTGCATGGCACAAAAATGGCTTTATTTCTTTGATGCCCAAATCCAATGATTTCCCGAAATCTGATGTGGGCGTGTGCAACAAAGTTGCACCGGGTGCTTTGCTGCAATCTTTGTCCTTCGGCCAAAGGATTTCCGCGTCGCCCCCTCACGCGAACACGGCCTTTTGCCCCTTAAGATTGCATGGTCGAGCCGTGAATTACTTCAAAATCGCCTTTGCCACCTTCGGATCCACAATCACTGTATCGTGTTCAAAATCCAGTTTGATCCGCCATTTCTGTAAAGTATTCACGCCAATGATTACATCTTCAGACAAAGACGGAATCACCATAAACTCATCCGAAAGGCGAATGTCGTTGTAATAGAAATCCAACCTTACGGCATGGCTGATCTTTAAATAGCTGCCTTGAGCAGCTGTGGCAATTTCAAGAGGTTTCCGCATCTTCACCGGAATTTCAAGTTGCTCAAGAAAATCCGGATTCAAACAAGAAAAAGAGGCTCCGGAATCAAAAAGGGCATAGCCTGTCTTCTCTCCCAGAGAACCTTCAAAATGCAAGGGGATTTTTAAAATTGACATATGGATTGGGGCTTTGGGCAAATATAACATGGAAATGGCTTATCCAATTACCTAAACAAAGAACCCCGCTTTTGGCGGGGTTCTTCATAATTTTTGTCTTCTAAAAGATTTACTTCATCACAATCATTTTTTCAACCGGCGCTTTTGGCGCAGACTGAACATGCTTTTTTCCAGTGCTGATGAAAGGTCCGATTACCAGTGCAACAATCGACATCAACTTAATGAGGATGTTCATGGATGGTCCGGAAGTATCTTTGAAAGGATCTCCAACTGTGTCACCAGTAACAGATGCCTTGTGTGGCTCGGATTTTTTATAATACATCTGGCCATCGATGTTCACTCCTTTTTCAAAAGACTTCTTGGCATTGTCCCAGGCACCACCGGCATTGTTCATAAAAATGCCCATCAAAACGCCGGAAACTGTCACACCAGCCAAAAGGCCACCGAGCATTTCAGCAGAAGATGTATCTGGGAAAACGCCTTTAAAACCAAAACCAATAATCAGTGGAGTAAGCAAAGCAATTGCGCCTGGCATCAACATTTCACGAATGGAAGCCTCGGTTGAAATCGCAACGCACTTCTCATATTCAGGCTTTGCCTTGTATTCCATAATACCAGGAATTTCTCTGAACTGGCGGCGAACTTCTTTCACCATGTCCATGGCAGCACGGCCAACAGCGGAAATGGCAAGCGCGGAGAAAATGAATGGAATCATCGCTCCAACAAACAAAGCTGCCAATACAGGTGCCTTGAAAATGTCAATCGAATCAATGCCTGAAACTCCAACAAATGCTGCAAAAAGAGCAAGTGAAGTAAGTGCAGCAGAAGCAATGGCAAATCCTTTTCCGGTAGCAGCTGTGGTATTACCTACAGCATCTAGGTTGTCGGTTCTGTTACGAACTTCTTCCGGAAGACCTGACATTTCAGCAATTCCTCCTGCATTATCTGCAATTGGACCAAAAGCATCAATGGCAAGTTGCATCGCGGTGGTCGCCATCATTCCAGCAGCCGCAATCGCAACGCCATAAAGTCCAGCAAATGAATAAGAAACTATAATCCCCGCAGCGAGCGTAAGAATTGGCAATACTGTTGACTCCATTCCAACTGCAAGTCCGCCAATAATATTGGTGGCATGTCCGGTTGAAGAGCGATTGATGATGGAAAGCACTGGACGACGACCCATTGCAGTGTAGTATTCAGTAATAATACTCATAAGTGCACCCACAACCAGACCGGTGAAAATTGCCCAGAATACATCCATAGAGGAGAATTCAAAACCACGGATGCTCATCGTTTCAGGAAGCATAAACTTCACAAGAAAGAATGATGCACCTGCAGTAAGAATCATGGAAGACCAGTTGCCAAGATTCAAGGCATTCTGAACATTTGAATCTTCTCCTGAAACACGAACAAATAATGTTCCTACGATGGAAAACAAAATACCAAGACCTGCAATCACCATCGGAAGCAGAATTGGGGAAAGACCACTGAATCCATCTCCAGATGCATCAATTTCCTGACCAAGAACCATGGTAGCAAGGATGGTAGCCACATAAGAACCGAAAAGATCGGCACCCATTCCGGCAACATCTCCTACATTATCACCCACATTGTCGGCAATTGTAGCCGGGTTACGAACATCAT
This sequence comes from Cytophagaceae bacterium, assembly GCA_947441055.1. Classification (GTDB taxonomy): domain Bacteria; phylum Bacteroidota; class Bacteroidia; order Cytophagales; family Flexibacteraceae; genus CAMDMI01. The sequence continues at coordinate 7,201 of CANETC010000020.1, forward strand.
CCTCAGGAATTCCAGCTTCTACTTTTCCAACTAAATCGGCACCCACATCCGCAGCCTTGGTATAAATACCGCCGCCAACACGGGCAAATAATGCAATTGATTCCGCACCAAGCGAGAATCCAGCCAAAACTTCAATTGCCTTGATCATGCCTGGACCCGTTGGCGAACCACCGGCAGCATACATGTGATAGAAAACAATGAATAGGGTTCCAAGACCAAATACTGCAAGTCCGGCAACGCCCAATCCCATTACAGTGCCTCCAGTAAAGGAAACCGCAAGGGCTTTAGAAAGGGAAGTTCGTGCCGCCTGGGTTGTACGCACATTCGCTTTCGTTGCAATGTTCATTCCGATATAACCGGCGAGTGCAGAAAGCACAGCACCAATCAGGAAAGAAATCGCAATTACTGGACTTGAAGTTTCTAACAATGTTCCTGACCAAGCCAGTAAAAGGGCTGTAAAAATTGCAAAATAGGTGAGAATCTTCCATTCGGCCTTCAAAAAGGCCATGGCTCCGTTGGCGATGTAGCCAGCAAGTTCCTGCATTTTCTCATCGCCGGCATCCTGTGAAGTTACCCAGGCCGACTTGGCCCACATGACAATCAGGCCTACCAAACCGAAGGCAGGGATGATGTACATTATTTTTTCCATTTGTTGATTTTGATAGTTGTTTAAGCAAAAAATCGGGGTGCAAATATAGGAATAGGTTTTTTCAGTCCTAATACATTACAAACTATTGAATATTAATTAATTGTAAACAAATCGCCTTTATTGGGATATAAAAAGACGAATTTTAATCAGCCTTTTTGCTGTTCTTTTTTTAAAATAACACAAAACAGACCCAACACTTTTGCCAGGGTCACAAACTTCAATTGCCGTTTATTAACCCATTTCAAAGTTTGCAAGACACCTTGTGCAATGTAGTTTTGTAGCTCACTTTTTGGTCGTGCATGGAACGACTTTTTTTACAATGAAGGAATTTGATAAGTACTTTATCATAGACTTCGATTCCACCTTTACCCGCGTGGAAGCGATGGATGAGCTAATACTCATTTCAATGAAAGGCAAAGAAGGTGCCAGCGCGGCGGCTTCTGAAATCGGCAGAATTACGGAACTTGCCATGTCTGGTGAAATGTCGTTTTCAGATTCACTTCGCTCGAGGGTGGCTTTGTTAAAAGCAAACAGGCAGCACCTTTCAGAACTAGTGAATGTGCTCCGCGACAAAGTTTCGGAATCCTTCCAGCGAAACAGGCCATTTTTTCAAGAGTTTGGCCAGCAGGTGTTCATCGTTTCCTCAGGTTTTCGGGAGTTTATTGTGCCCATTGTGGCCGATTTCGGAATCCCGGAACGAAATGTCTATGCCAATTCTTTCCTGTTTGATCAGGAAGGATTAATCTGTGGATTTGATGAAAACAATTTCCTGAGTCAGGATAAAGGAAAAGTAAAACTCTTAAGGGAGCTTTCTCTGCCAGGTGAAGTCTATGTGCTCGGAGATGGCTACACAGATTATGAAATTAGGGAAGCCGGACTGGCCAACAAATTTTTCGCCTTCACAGAAAACATAAGCCGCGAATCGGTGGTAACAGTGGCGGACCACCGCTCTGCCAGTTTGGAAGAATTTCTCTTCGACAACCGGCTTCCGATGAACATCAGCTACCCGAAAAGCCGGATAACTGTGCTGTTGTTAGAAAACATCCATTCCAATGCTGTGGCACTTTTCAAAACAGAAGGCTATCAGGTGGAAACCGTATCTGGTGGTTTGGATGAGGATGAACTTTGTGAGCGCATTAAAGATGTTTCCATTCTCGGCATCCGCTCCAAGACCATGCTCACCGCCAAGGTCCTCGAACATGCAAACAAACTCATCGCCGTTGGGGCCTATTGCATTGGAACCAACCAGATAGACCTCGAGGCCTGCCTCAAAAAAGGTGTGGCCGTATTCAATGCACCTTATTCAAACACCCGTTCTGTTGTGGAACTCGCCATCGGGGAAATGATTTTGCTTACCCGACGGATTGTAGAAAAAAGTGCCCAGATGCATGCCGGACGCTGGGACAAAAGCGCAGGAAAAAGTTATGAAGTACGGGCAAAAAAGCTGGGCATTATTGGATATGGTTCCATTGGAACCCAGCTTTCTGTACTGGCCGAGGCCCTTGGAATGCAGGTCTTTTTCTACGATGTGGTCGACAAGCTGGCAATTGGAAATGCCCGCAAATGCCATAGCCTGAACCAGCTCTTAGAGACAGCCGATATCATCACAGTACACGCCGATGGTCGAAAATCAAATGCCAACATGATTGGAGCGCCACAATTTGCCCGAATGAAAGATGGAGTCGTTTTTCTCAATCTTGCCCGAGGCCATCTGGTGGATATTCCTTCATTGGTCGATGCTTTGCGACAGGGCAAAGTCCGCGGTGCAGGTTTGGATGTTTTTCCGGAGGAACCCAAAACAAATCAGGAGCCATTTATTTCAGAGCTACAGGGAATGCCGAATGTTTTGCTTTCGCCTCACATTGGCGGAAGCACGGAAGAAGCTCAGTTTAATATTGCAGAGTATGTGCCCAACAAAATCATGGATTACATCAACACCGGCAGCACATACATGAGTGTAAACTTCCCGGAAATCCAGCTTCCGGAACTGGCAAATGCCCACAGATTGATTCACTGCCACGAAAATGTTCCCGGCATCCTGGCACGAATAAACCAGATTCTCGCCAGCCATAGCATCAACATCGTAGGTCAGTACCTCAAAACCAATGGCATTATTGGTTATGTGATAACCGACATCGACAAAGAATACAACAAACAGGTTATCAAAGAATTAAGAGCAATTGAACACACTATTCGCTTCCGTGTTCTTTATTGATTCAAGAACTGTTTGAAATTATCCTGCAGCTTGAGAAAAAATCATGAGTGAAGGCCGATAATCGGGCTTACCTTTGTCGCTTGCCTCACCCCGGACCATGTCCCAGAAACTTTACGAACTTGTTTTTTCTTTGTATTCCCATCCACATTTCGGCATTCTGGCAGAGCCTTATCTGGTCCAGTTGCTCGAAAATGGAAGTCTTTCACTTACATTCCAGAAAGTCGGCGAAGCCAATGTAGAAGCATTCTTTCCTGAGGTAAGTCAACACCAGATCCGCCTTATTTCGATTCTGCGCAGGCTTTCCAACCAACATCTCGCAAAGGAATTAAAGGTTCTTCCTGTTAACCTTGAAGACCAGATTCGCAAATTATCCGAAGCCAAGGACAACAAAAACAAACAACTTTTTGAAGCACTGAAAGGCAAATTATCGATGGCAAAAGAAGAATTTTTCAAAGCCATCGACGGTACGGAAAGAATTTTTGAAGCCGGAAAAGATGGATATCCTGCTTTTCGAGAACTGAATTTCCGCCCTGAAGTTCTATTGCGGATGCGCTATAATTTTTCGGAAACCGGCATCCAGGTAGATCCAATTTTTAATGATTCTGTTCTGAATGGTTCTGCGCTCCAGATTTTTGATGAATCAACCGCCTATGCCATTGCAGGAAGCACTTTAATCACCATTCCGGCCGGATTAAAACCAAGTAGGCTTCGCCCATTCGGTCTCAAAAAATCAATTGAAGTTCAAAGTTCTTTTTCCGCAGAATACGCCAAAAAGATTGTCCTTCCCGATTTACAGGCTGGGCTGGCGATTCTGGAAGGAAATGCCATTTCCGAACACATCCCACTAGCAAGCGCAGAACTGAATTTCTCATTCAATTTTGAAGGAGAACAGCTTGGCCTTTTTGAAAAAAAAAAGGCGGTGAATTCAGACTCCCTGCCGAGCTAGAAATAAACCTGGCCTGGTTTTATGGCAAATGGAAATCCCCGGATTCTGCTCCAAATGGGACAAATTGGTTTTTTGAAGATGGAGAAACGCCGGTATTCAGGATTCTGGAAAGAGAAGTTTTAAAAGAAAACGAAATCAGAGACCAACTCGCCAAAGAGTTGGAAATCACATTCAAAAAGGGTGAAGCCAAAATCAGCTTTGAATTCCTCCGAGACCATATTTTAGAGAAACTTCCCAAACTGGGCGACCAGATTAAAATTCGATTTTCACCTGAATTCGGACAATTAACTTTGAAAAAACCTCAATTCAGGTTTGAGGTCTTCGAAAAAATAGACTACTTCCAAATCGAGGGAAGCATCAACTGGGAAGATGGTGAAATGGATTTCATCCGGCTGCGTTCACAATTCCACCTGGAAAATGGTTGGTTGAGAATCGGCGACAAGTTTCTGCCTGTGGCAGAGGAAGACCAGGCTTTTTTGCAGCAATTATTGCTGTTTTCAACTGGGCAAAATGAAATCACAATTCCCAGGACTGCCGCTGTGGCTATGCAGAAAAACCCCGACTCGGTGTTTTCTACACATTGGGATCGGGTAACATCTCTGCTGTCAAAAAGTAAAGATGTTGACCTTGACGACCCTGCGAAATACAGCCCCAATTTTATTCTGCGTGATTACCAGCTCAAAGGCCTTGAGTGGTTTGTACACCTTTCTGCCAATCAGTTTGGGGGAATTCTCGCAGATGATATGGGCCTGGGCAAAACCTTTCAGGCTGCCGCATACATTCGATACCTGAAAGAAAACGGCTCCTCGCAAAAATGCGCGCTGATTGTAGTCCCCAGCACGCTCATTTTCAACTGGCAGCAAGAGCTGAGGCGCTTCTCTCCGGATTTCCGGGTGTATGTGCACAGCGGTCCAAACCGATCCTCAGACCTGCGCCAGGCGATGGAATTTTATCAGGTGATGGTGGTTTCATACCAGACTTTGCTTCGTGATGCCAAAACCTTTTCACAGTTGCTGTTTTCGGTGATCATTGCCGACGAAGCCCAGCATCTGAAAAACCCCGGAACGGCCGTGTATAAGGCCATAAAATGCCTGCTTGCAGACCACATTTTTTTGCTCACAGGAACCCCATTGCAAAACTCACCGGCAGATTTATGGGCCCTGTCTGAAATCTGCAATCCCGGCCTTCTCAGCAACCGCATCAAACCAGCAAGCCTTCAAAAAATTGAAAACCCAAAACGCTTTCAGGAAAACCTGACATTGATGCAGGCATTGGTCCGACCTTTCCTTTTAAGACGAACCAAGGAAAGCGTGCTTTCGGAGCTTCCTGAAAAAACTGTCTCAACTGTTTACTGCGCCATGACAGAGGAACAGGAACTGGAATACCTGGCGTGTAATCAACTTGTAAGTGGAGAACTTGGCGACCTAAGTGCAAAAGCCGCAGGAAACAGAAGCGTTCGAATTCTAAAGGCCTTGACTTCCCTGAGAATGATTGCAAACCACCCGGCCATGCTGGATGCTGATTTCGCAGGAAAATCAGGTAAGCTGGAATTGGTAAAGGAAAAGCTGGAAGAGGTATTGTCTGAAGGAAGAAAAGTCTTGGTCTTCAGTTCTTTTGTGAGGCATTTGGATTTGCTCGCTGCCTATTTGAAGGAACAAAATACGCCTTTTGCCCTACTCACCGGCAAGACTGGCGATCGTAAAGCCCAGGTCGATGATTTTCAAAAGAATTCTGATTGCCGGATTTTTCTGATTTCACTCAAAGCCGGTGGATTCGGGCTAAACCTTGTGGAGGCAAGTTGTGTTTTTCTACTCGACCCGTGGTGGAACCCGGCAGCTGAATCCCAGGCAATGGACAGGGTTCATCGAATTGGGCAGAAGGACAGGGTGACCGTGTATAAATTCATTACTGCCAATACGGTAGAAGAAAAAATCTTAAAACTTCAGGAAAGGAAATCAGCCATGAACAATCAATTGTTTGAAAACCCTGAAGGAACAGCCCCACCGCTCACAATTGAGGCACTTCAGGAGATATTATTATCAAAGGTTTAGAATTTTTTTGTCAGGTAAATTCTTTCGCCTACTTTTGCACTCCTTTTTGAAAATAGTATGTACGCAATTGTAGAGATCCTCGGCAAGCAGGTCGTGGTTGAAGAAGGCAAGAAAGTCCTGGTGGACCGACTGCCACATGATGAAGGTAGTTCATTTTCTCTTGAGAATGTACTCTTCGTATCAGACAATGGATCAGTTAAAATCGGCGCTCCCCTGGTTTCAGGAGCCGAAGTTACTGCCCGTGTCATCAGTCACTCCAAAGGCGACAAAGTCTTGGTTTTCAAGAAAAAAAGAAGGAAAGGATATCGCAAGCTGAATGGTCACCGTCAGCACCTTTCTCTGGTTTCAATTGAAAAGATTAAAGCATAATCCATGGCACACAAAAAAGGGGTAGGTAGTTCGAAAAACGGCCGTGAATCCCATAGCAAAAGACTTGGAGTAAAACTCTTCGGAGGTCAAACTGCCAAGGCAGGTAATATCCTAGTTCGCCAGCGTGGCACAAGGCACCATCCAGGTGCTGGTGTTGGACTTGGCAAGGACCACACACTTTTCGCATTGGTGGATGGCATTGTGACCTTTACCAAGAAAGCTGAAGGAAAAAGTTTTGTGAGTGTTCTCACAGCAACAGCCTGAGTAAAAAATTAAAATTGAATTTAAAGCCTGCCGAAAAGCAGGCTTTTTCTTTTTCTAAACCTTAAAGGATTATTTCAAAAATATTTCCGAAGGAAATTTGGCCTTAATCTCCTCAAGACTTGGTCCAATCCTTTGAACCGAAATGCCATTTTTCTGTAAGTAAAGAACCGGAAATGAGCCCCCCGGTACAGGCATAGATTCAGAACGGATCAACAGGGGAATTCTCTTTTGCCTTCCAAAATTCCTTACAACATCCAAATCTACAATTGATCCATTTTCGTGACCACTAATATTGGCAGAAGTACACAATGGAGCTGAAAACACCTTCCCACCATAAAAACTTGAATCCGCAATTGGTTCGAATGCCCGCTCAAGTTTCCGGAATAAAGATCTAATCGGACCTTCCTTGAAAAGCAAACTCTGATGTGATCCTTCAAAAACAGCTGGTGAGTTTAACTCTGGACCAGAAATCCTTAAACGAAGAATAGAGCCCTCAAGAAGGCTGTAATCTTCAGGACCTTTAAGAAAAGGAAATCTTTCAGAATTCTCCTGCAAACCAAAGAACTTCTCTACAAGCCCAACCACAGAACCATAGTACTTGCCAGGTAGGCGATTCTTAGTTTGGTCAAGACCTTTGACTCCAATTTGGTTTGGCATTGCCATCAAACCAAAAACATCAGGGAATTGAATCAGGATTACAGGGTTTTCTTCAAAGGCCTGCATGGCCTCTTCAAAAACAGAACTATCCTGAATATCAATTTCTTTCATTCAATAATGCCTATGGAATTTGAGTCTACGGGCACTTTTTAAATATAAAGCTCATTTCCCGATTACGGGCATAGAATATTGTATTTTTTTCAAAGGAATAGGTGAATGATTTCAGCCCAGTATAAAAACCTCTGGTCCTGAAGATGTGCCAATTCTATCGGCCCCAGCTTCTACCAATTTACTGGCAAATTCAAGCGTCTTAATTCCACCAGAAGCCTTTATGCCAGCTTCACTGCCGATGGCCGCCCTTATTAAGCGAATATTCTCAACGGTAGCGCCGGCACTGCCGAAACCAGTGCTGGTTTTTACGAAATCTGCACCCGCACTGATGCAAATTTCAGAAGCCCGGATAATTTCGGCCGGCTGGAGTAGGCTGGTTTCTATAATTACCTTCAGCAGTTTTTCCTGATTATGACAAGCCACCGCAAGTTGGGCGATGTCTCCCTTCACCCACGATTCCATGCCGCTTCGAAATGCTGAAATATTCATCACCATATCAAGTTCATCTGCGCCATCGGCCATTGCGTCCTCTGCTTCTGCGAGCTTAACAGAAGTTTTTTGATACCCGAGCGGAAAACCAATTACTGTAACAACAGAAAGGTCAGAACCAGCCATTCGCCTTGCTGCTTTTACCCAATAAGGAGGAATGCAGACACCAAAAATCTGAAAGTCCAGGGCTTTTTTTACCAATGCTTCTATTTCTGTTTGCGCACAATCAGGGCGAAGAATTGTGTATTCAAGCTTTTCCAGCATATTCATTCCCAATCAATTGAACTCGAGGGCACCTGCCAGCCGAACATTTTTGGCAATGTCCTGACCTTCATCCGATTTCTCAAGATCAAATACAACGGTGTCACCAGAATGAAGATCCTGAAAATCGCAGTTCATAAGGTTCGAGAAATGAAAGAAAACATTGTTGGGAGGATATTTTATGAATCCAAACCCATTCCGAAGATTGAGTATTGTACCAATTTTATCTTCTCCCGGCTCCGCGGACTCTTCTTCATGCTTGACAGGCTTTTTCGGTTCATTCGAAACAAAAAGGCCGGAAACATAATTGGCAATCGGGTAGCTGAAATCATCAATAATTTTATTCATTTCAAGCGGGTAATTCACCGCATCCATGAGTTCCTGTGAGGCCTTCATTTGTATCCGATTGTTGTTCTCATTGGTGTACTCGATTTCCCATCCCAATAGAATGACCTTGGTGCCCAAACTATTTAGTTTTGAAACCAGTGGCAGATAATCTGCATCACCTACCAGCAATACTACATAATCCAAATTCAGGAGTCTTGCGTTTTGATATGCCTCCAAAGCAAGCCAAATGTCCGTATCCCGCTCAGCGCGCTGGCCATCCAGACCCAGCTTAGAAGGGATATAATGCGTATTAACTCCGGCCGCAGATAAAATATCATCAAATGCGCGGTCCCAAAAAAGTAAATCTCCACGCTGAGAAGCTTCGGAAGCACCGGGCCGAACCCTAAAATAATGAGCATCACATACCATGCAGCTTTCTGGCTCCGCTTTTTCAAAAGCGGCTACCTGCTGACGGACAAATTCATGGAGTCCGGAGATGCTGATTCTTTTCCGTTTGTGGTGACCGTACGCATAAAAATTGCTTGCCTGAAAAAAGTAATTGCCATCGTAATAGAGTCCAATTCTTGTAGTTTTCATCTTAATTATTTGAATATGAAGATATTAATTTATGTTTCTGTATTAGATCGCTGAACAAATTTCCTGAACCAGCGCTTCCGTCATTTCACTGTGAATTGGCAGAGAAAGAACTTGAGACGATAGTTTTTCAGCTGTAGGAAGACTGCCTTCCGGGTGCCGCGGTGTGCGATATGCCGTATGAAGATGCAAAGGAAGTGGGTAATAAACCATGCTTTGGATTCCGGCGAGCCTAAGATTTTCTCTGACTGCATCCCTCCTCCCCTCTTCTTCAAACCGAATTGTATATTGGTGAAAAACATGCGAGGACCCAGTGGCAATTTCCGGGACAATGAGACCAGGCCTGCTTTTTAAAATAAGGGAATAGGCAGAAGCAGTTTCCTGACGCACCTTGTTAAAAGAATTGAGATGCGGCAATTTCACACGCAGAATTGCGGCCTGAATTGTGTCAAGTCTTGAGTTTATTCCAATTGCATCATATTGGTAACGCTGCCTTTGACCATGGTTGGCCAACATTTTTATACGAATTGCCAATTCCTCATCATGGCAAAACAAGGCCCCTCCATCGCCCATGCAACCAAGATTTTTGGTCGGAAAAAAACTGGTTGTCCCAATATCTCCAATGGTGCCAAGCTTTTTACCTGCAAATTTTCCACTGGTAATTTCCGCGCCAATGGCTTGTGCATTGTCTTCAATCAAAAACAAACCATTCGCCTTACAAAGCGTATAAATATCTTCCAGCTTACTGGATTGACCAAAAAGGTGAACCGCTACTATGGCTTTGGTTTTCGGCCCGATGGCAGCTGCCGCCGAAAGGGGATCCAGATTAAAGGATTGGGAATCAACATCGGCAAAAACCGGCACGATACCCAGCAAAGCCGCCGCTTCTGCCGCAGCCACATAATTGAATGCCGGAACGATTACCTCATCACCAGGCTTCAAACCCAATGCCATATAAGCCAGCTGAAGTGCATCAGTGCCATTCCCACAAGGAATCACAAAACGACTTCCAAGCCAGTTTGCCAAATCAGCAGAAAATTCCTGAACAGCTTGTCCGTTAATAAAATTTGAGTCTGAAATTACAGCAGATATCGCCTGGTCAATTTCCGACTTGAACCTCCCATACTGGGTTTGCAAATCCACCATTTTTATCCGAATGGATGAAGTTGCCATCTTGGAATTAACTGAAGGATGTTCTAAATTTTGTCGGTTGGTCATTAAATTCTGTCAGGCTTTATTTTGCCTGTAGAAATGCTGGTTTGCAGGTCTGAATCCTGCGATTCAAGGCGAATTGCCTAGTTTCTTTTGTTCATTTCGTCACGGATCATGGCTGCCTTTTCATAATCCTCATTCCCAAGGGCTTCATCAAGGATTTTTTGCAGATCATCGGTAGTTAAGTCCTTCGCCCAATCCTTTTTCGTCATTTTCGGTTCTAACGGCAATTTTTCCCGAGTCTCATCATCATCTTCCACAAAATCTGAAAGCACAATTCCAGCCTCGCTGAGTATATTTTCGTAGGTAAAAATCTGAACCCCAAACCGGAGTCCGATGGCGATAGCATCAGATGGTCTGGCATCTATTTCTACGCGCTTCAAGCCATCGGTACAAACTATTTTGGAATAGAAAACGCCTTCCTTAAGTTCAGAAATTAGAATTTCCTCGACCGAAATATCAAAATTTTCCGCAAAAGACCGGAAAAGGTCATGAGTCATTGGTCGATTAGGCTTGATTTTTTCAATTTCAATTGCAATTGCCTGAGCCTCAAACATTCCAATAATAATGGGAAGCCTCCGGTTACCGGATTCCTCGCCGAGGACCAAGGCAAATGAGCCCGCCTGCGACTGGCTTGAGCTTAAGCCCAAAATTTCAAGCTGAATTTTCTGCACGTAGAATGTTGTTAAACAAAACCCGGCTTATTGGTTCCGGAATGGATTTCTAAAGTAAAAAAAGAAATAATTTTCTCTTTGTCAAAGAGCTTCGCGCAATGCCTGAGTTAACTTTGGAACAATCTCAAAAGCATCACCCACAATTCCGTAATTGGCAACCTTAAAAATTGGTGCATCAGCATCTTTGTTGATGGCCACAATCACTTTGCTGGAACTAATTCCGGCCACATGCTGAATAGCACCTGAAATTCCAATTGCAAAATAAAGATTTGGACTCACCTTAATTCCGGTTTGACCCACATGCTCATGGTGTGGACGCCAATGCAAGTCAGAAACAGGCTTAGAGCAACCAGTTGCGGCACCCAAAACCTTGGCCATATCGGTAATCAAACCCCAATTTTCCGGGCCTTTCAAACCACGACCACCACTTACCACAATTTCCGCATCCGAAAGAAGGACTTCGCCACTTGTCTTTTCAGTTGAAATTGTTTTGATGGCAAATGCCTTTGAAGTTAGTGTCGGTTGATAAGAGACCAACTCCCCTGAAGCAGGAGATTCAGTTACTGCAACTGCATTTTTCCTCACAGAAATAATTTTCCTTTCTGAAGAAAGTGCTACAGTCTCGAACGCTTTTCCCGTGAAAATACTTCTCTTGACATTAAATCCAGAATCCGGCAAGGAAACTACATTGGTGGCCGCAGTGGCATCCCAAATAAAAGAAGTTCTGGCAGTCAAAGAATCTGTAAAGGCAGATTTCGCCAAAACAATCACTGAAGCTCCGATTTGTGTAGCAAGACCCGAAAGTGCCTCGGAATAAGCCGCAGAGTCCATACTTTGGAATCTACTATCAGAAATGGAATGGATTTTTGCGGCACCGAATTTAGCTGCTTCTTCCAAATTGGAAGGATTTCCGACAACCATGGCATGTACTTCGCCTGCCTGCAGGTTGCGACCATAAACCAACGTTTCAATGGAAGACTTTTTGATACTGCCTTCGCTGGTTTCAAGAAATACTAAAACTGACATTTTATTTTTTTGGCTAATGTTTTTATCAAATAACTTTTGCTTCTGTTTTGAGCATACCTACCAGTTCTGCAACTTGAGAATCTGCAACCATTTTACAAGTGGTTCTTGGCGGAGGTAACTCGTAGTTTTTAAAAGAAAGGCCGGAACTAGCCGCAACGGCCGGAATAATATTCAATGGCTTGGTCCTTGCACCCATAATTCCACGCATTGATGGAATTTTCCATTCTGCAATTGGCTCTTGACATCCGAGTACGAGTGGAAGGCTAGCAGAAAGGGTTTCCTTTCCTCCTTCAATTTCATGATCCATTATCGCTTCACTGCCATTCACTTCTAATTTCATTACAGGTGAAATGGCCGTCATGCCCAAATGTTCGGCTACAAGTCCGTGTACAATGCCTGAATTGTAATCAATTGATTCGCGACCCATCAGAACAAGGTCGAAATTTTTGTCTTTTGCATATGCAGCAATTTGCGCTGCTACAAAAAAACCGTCGCTGGCATGTGCATCCACCCGAACCGCTTCATCAGCACCAATTGCAAGTGCCTTGCGGATTACGGGTTCACTTTCTGCACCACCAACATGGATAACAGTAATGCTGCCATTGCCACTGGCCTCTTTGAGTTCTACTGCCCTTGCAAGCGCATAGTCGTCATATGGACCAATAATGTAGGTGATACCATTGTTGTCGAGTTTGGTGTCGTTGTCTGAGAACGAGATTTTCGAGGTAGTGTCGGGCACCGAAGAGATGCAGACCAGAATTTTCATAAGTCGTTGGTAATAGGGCTGCAAAATTCTAAATTTTAAGCGAACTCCAAGCCGGTTATTGATAAAAAAACAAGCTTTTTCGGCTTTAGAATACATTCATGCCCCAGAATCCGCAGTGTCCACCTTCCTCGGTTATTAAGAACTCTACTTTGGGGTTCATTTGAATGACTTCCTCATAGTTGCCTCTGGCCAGAATCGGGTCATTTTTAGCAATCACCACCAAGGTTGGAATCTGAATTTCAGGAATAACATAAAGACAGGAGCATTTGCGGTAATAATCATCTGCACTTTCAAAACCATGAAGTGGCGCAGTGCAATTGTCATCAAACTCCCACAGCGATTTACTTTTCTTAATCCGCTCCAAAGGATAATATCCCGGAAATTGTTCTTCCTTCCAGTAAATCTTGCTTTTCAAATTCCGCAAAAAAACATTGCTGTAAGGCATATTCCACCACTTGTCGATTTTGGCGGAGGTTGCAGCCAAATTTAGTGGAACCGAAACCGCCAGAGCTTTTTCAACACCATGTTCTGCAAGCCAAGAACTATGGCGACCAAGACAAAGAAGCGTAAGATTTCCTCCAAGGCTAAAACCAGCAAGTTGAATTCGATTCGGTTTCAAATTTGAAGAACCAAAGGAAACCACATCTTGAAGATCCTCAACGGCTCCGGAATTGTAAAGACGATGCAATCGATTGCGTCTTCCGGAACAACCCCTGAAGTTCCAGGCGAGCACATCCCAGCCACGATGAAGGTAACTCTTTGTAATTGAGCGGATATAGACAGCATCAGAACTGCCTTCCAAACCATGGCTAAGAATGGCGAGGCCGCGACCGTCTCCTTTTCTGAAATCTGCGTCCACAAAATCTCCATCCCTGAGCTGAATTTCAATCCGTTCAGCCGGAGGAAGTCTTACCCGTCGAAAAAAATGGGGCGCTAAGGTTTGTATTTGCCCACGAATTGCCTGAAAGACAGATATCCGATCCCCTGTTATCAAAGATTGTTTGCCTGCCATTTGTTTTTCAATTTGTAAATATCCTGCAAAAAAGAAAACCACCTATGAAGGAAACAAGACAAGCGTTTGATTTGAATGATGATATCTCTCAGGACCAGACACCTTTCAATTTCCTGCTTCCTCATTTTCATGTTGATTTTGCCAAAACTTAAGGCTCAGGACAATGACAGCAGAATTATCAAATGGCGGGGAATTGAAAAAAATACTTTCGGATTCTGCCGACAGCACCTCAGTAATGATTTTCTGGGCAAACTAGTGCAAACCTAGTATCCGGGACATTCCGATTTTCGAAAAATAAGAAAGGAAAAAATGGACAGGCAATCTGGTTAATTTATGTAAGCCTTGATTTCTCAAAAGAGAAGACAGAAAAACTCGACCCTTTTGTAAAAAATAAACTTCGAAGTGCAAGGGTCTTATTTTTGGATGAACCAAATTATAATAATTGACTTAGAAAAATAGAACCTGATTGGAATTGCTCTATTCCTATGACCCTGGTTTTAAACAATTCAACAAAAAAAAGATTAATTGCGGAATCTGAATTCACGGAACAAAAACTTCGTTCTATGATCGATTCAATTAGTTGTCACTCAAACACCCATTAAAAATGTCCTTTAAAAAGCTCTTTCCCCTTCTGACAATTCTTGCGCTTTCTCTGATAAACACGGCGGCCAAGCCCATTGAACTTGGTTATAAAATCGGGGATTATGCTGCCGACTTCGAACTAAAAAATATTGATGGAAGTATTGTAAAACTTGGCATGATGAAATACAGTTCTGCCAAAGGATTTATCATTGTTTTTACTTGCAACCATTGTCCTTTTTCAAAGAAATATGAAGACGGCATTATTGCCCTGAACAAAAAATATGAACCATTGGGTTATCCCTTGGTGGCTATTAATCCGAATGATCCCGAATTAGAACCGGAAGACAGTTTTGAAAACATGCAAACACAGGCAAAGGAAAAGGGTTTTACCTTTCCTTACCTTTTTGACGAGACACAGGTCACCACCTGTTTATTTGGAGCCAAGAAGACCCCACAAATTTTTATATTAAAAAAGGAGTCTGGTCAATTAAAGGTTGTTTACATGGGGGCAATTGACAGTGATTTTCAAACTCTTAAGGAGAAAAGGGAAAAATACTCAGAACAGGCCATGGACGAATTACTGGCTGGAAAAGCGGTCTCCAACCCCAATACAATTGCCAAATTGGTGGGATGTGGAATAAAATTTAAACAATAAAATATGACAGAAATATGGTTGAGAAACCAAAAGCAGCTGTTTTTTTAAGAAACTTGATCGATACAGTGAAATTGATTTTGAAAATCGTTCCAGACTTCCTGAATTTGCAGCTGTAAAAAATACTATGGGAAGAATATTTGAAAAGCGGAAGCATAAGATGTTTGCCCGCTTCGACAAGATGGCAAAGGCTTTCAGCAGGCTTGGTAAGGAAATTGTAATGGCAGTAAAAATTTCTGGTCCATTGCCCGAAAATAATCCTCGACTGCGAGCCGCAATGCAAACCGCAAAGGGGGTTAATATGCCAAAAGACCGGATTGATGCAGCAATCAAAAGAGCGGTTAGCAAAGATGATAAGGACTACGAAGAAGTGGTTTATGAAGGCTATGGACCTTATGGTGTTGCTATACTTTGCGAAACCGCGACAGATAATATTAACCGAACTGTGGCAAACATTCGGACTATTTTTACCAAAGGGGATGGCTCATTGGGAAAAACTGGATCCTTGGATTTCATTTTTAGCCGCAAAGGAGTATTCAAAATTAAAGGTGCAGGAATAGATCCTGAAGAACTAGAATTAGACTTAATTGACTCCGGTCTGGAAGAACTTTTCACTGATCCTGAAGAAGGAATCATTATCATCTACACCGCTTTCAACGATTATTCCACCATGCAAAAGGCCCTTGAATTAAAAGGATTTGATGTACTTGGTGCAGAATTGGAGCGAATTCCACAATCTTTTGCCGACGGATTAAGCGAAGAACAGGAAAATGAGATCCTTGAACTTGTGGAAAAATTCGAGGAAGATGATGACATCCAGCGGGTTTACCACAACATGAGGTAAAAAATCTTGAGGGATTAATTCCACATATTACTTGAAAAAAAGCTTTGTTACTCCTGATTCAATTTTATTAAATCCGGGAATTAATGTTCGGGAAAATGCTGGTTGAAATTCAGAAATTAAAGTGATGGGAATTCGTCAAGATTCGACTCAATCTCAACCCTCATTACATTATTTACCAGCGCAAACACCACATATTGAGATACAATTGTAATCAGATCGATTTTTTCAGAATCAGAAAGTTTATCCTGGTATTTATCCCACAAGTCATCGCTGATATTTCTTTCATTAACCAGACTGTCTGTAAGAACCAGTAATGCTTCTTCGCGAGGATTAAAAATGGGTGAAAGCGGTACTTTCTTGAGTGCTTCTATTTCATGCATGGCAACACCAAACTCAAGAGCCACCGGAATATGGTGTTTCCAAACGTAATTACAATTATACAGAAAACCCATGCGTAGAATAATAAGTTCTTGCTCGCGAATACTAAAACCCATTTTTAGTTTAGCATTGACCCAATAGTCTAAAAATTGAGGTAAAGTATCTGTGTTGTACATTAAAGTACCAAGTACATTCACTGGCGAAAATTTACCCTTAAGTCCATCGCCTGGAATTTTTTTTAGTATCTCCAGCATTTCCTGACTCATAAAGTCAATACTTATAGGTGCAATTCTTGAGCGGTGAGATTTATTTTCCATATAGGTTGTTGAATTAAAATTGTATTGTCTCAGTTATTATTAGGACAAAAAATTCAGAATAAATAAGGTGCAATGTTTCTTCATTTGACTGATCCAAGGTTTTGTAAGGTGATTTACCAAAACAAAAAACATTTTCAGCTGCAAAAATTTGAATCACAAGGAAGCTGAATGTTGTCGAATTTACAAAGTAAGAAGACTTTTATAGTTTCAAATTTAAGACGATTACCGAATAGAAGCTTCCTAATGCGACAAAAAGCCTATTTTTCTAAATTCCAGGATCCCCTTCAAGAATTCTTTTACTGTCCCAGGTAAAACCAGATTTAATTGTTTTAGCAGGAATGCCTGCAGCAATTACACCTGGTTCAATTTTTCCTTTAACAAGCGACCTGATTCCTATAATGGCATTTTCTCCAATATCCGCACCTCCAAGAATTTGGGAGAAGGCACCCAGCCAAACATGATCCCCAATATTTATATTTTTTGCCCAATTCACACGGGTACCTGAGTCAGCATTAAGGATGGAGTGACTGTCGCCATTTCGGATATCGACATCAAAACTAAACATACAATTTTTCCCAATTTCAATAGACCTGCCTGGCTCGGTTACGGCGATATGTCCATTTCGTTGCATCGTTGTTCCTTTGCCAATAACAATCTTGCAATTTTCATCTTCAAACCAGAGTGTGCTTTGGGTAAGAACCACATTTTCGCCTACGAGCAATTGATGGTGATTTCCAATAAGTTCAATCAAACAATCCTTAACAGAAGCCCCAGGCAAGAAGGTAACTGAATTATGATTACCACTTATCCGAATATTGCATCTTTCGATTTGAGCAGCCTCAGAGATAATAACATTACCTGTTCCTTTTACCGAGAACCGATTATCGCGCAACCATAGCAAGATGCCATATGACCACCTCCTTAGAGCAGGTTGAGACCGGAGAAGTTCTTTAAAATTCAAAATTGAAAGTTATGCCACAATGATAATGCAAATATGGGATGAACTGCTAATACAAAATACCCTATCAAAAATTCAATCAAATAGATGAGCTGGATAATTATTATACTTAGATAAAACGCAAACGCCTGACATCCATTGAATATCAGGCGTTTTTTGTGGAGTCGGAGGGATTCGAACCCACGTCCAGGCAAGAGCCAACTGCAACCTCTACATGCTTATCCGGACTTAAAGCGCCGGCAGCTTATCGGGTTTTTCCGAGTGATAATCCCCAACTTACTCGGAATAGGCTGGAAATCTGCCCTGCGATGATGCCCAGAAACCAGACCCAGGACAGGCAATCTGGAAGGACAATGGCGGCGCTAATCTCCGATTAGGCGGCCATGGCGTAGTTGTACTCGCCGTATGTGATTGAGCTGTTTTTGAAGGAACAGAACAAACCTTGCATGCCATTGCACCCGACCACCCGCTGTCAAAACCAGTCGACCCCGATGGAAACACAAAGGTCGGCATAAAGCCGACCTTTGCACAAGAATAATTTAAAATTCTTTATTACTTGATCTCCACAACGGCACCAGCCTCTTCGAGGGTCTTCTTCAGACCTTCGGCTTCGTCCTTTGCAACACCTTCTTTCAAAGGCTTAGGAGCAGAATCAACTAAATCTTTGGCTTCTTTCAGACCAAGACCAGTAAGATCCTTAACAAGTTTAACAACGTTCAGCTTAGAAGCACCAGCTTCTTTGAGGATTACATCAAAAGATGTTTTCTCAGCAGCAGCAGGGGCATCAGAAGCACCACCACCAGCAACCATTACAGGAGCGGCAGCTGCGGGTTCGATACCATACTCATCCTTAAGGATGGCAGCGAGCTCATTAACTTCCTTTACGGTAAGATTAACAAGTTGTTCAGCGAGCTTATTTAAATCAGACATTTTTGTAATTTACTTTTCAATTAACGTTCAGACAAAGTTTTAAGTACTCCAGCAATTTTGGAACCGGAAGCTGTAA
Source organism: Cytophagaceae bacterium (assembly GCA_947441055.1). Taxonomy (GTDB): domain Bacteria; phylum Bacteroidota; class Bacteroidia; order Cytophagales; family Flexibacteraceae; genus CAMDMI01. The sequence continues at coordinate 25,561 of CANETC010000020.1, forward strand.
GGCCAGAAACCACATTCTTCATTGGCGACTGGAGCAATCCAATAACATCACCAATCAATTCTTCTCTGGTTTTTAGCGTAATCAGCGTATCCAGTTGTGCCGCACCTGCGAAGTACGATCTATCAACAATGGCACCTTTGAAGGCGGGAAGCCCATTATTTTCTTTTGAGAATTCTTTAATCAGTTTGGCAGGAGCCTTTGGGTCTGTAGAAAAGATGATTCCTGTGAATCCTCTCAATACAGCATTGGCAAATGAAGACTCGCCAAGATCTTGGCGCTCTAATGCCTTTTCGATTAAAGAATTTTTAACTACAACATATTCAAAACCTCTCTTGTAACATTCCCTGCGGAATTTATCGGTCTTCTCTACAGACATCCCGGAGCCATCGGCAAAATAAAAGTTCGGTGTAGCTTCGAACTTACCTGCGAGCTCCTCTATAACTTGTCCTTTTTCTTCGCGTGTCATGATTATATTCCTGGGATGGAGTTTTTGTCAATTTTAATTCCTGGGCCCATTGTTGAAGTCAAAGTAATTGACTTGAAATAGGTACCTTTTGAGGATGAAGGCTTTAACTTGCTGATAACGTTAATAAGTTCCATTGCATTTTCAGCAATCTTATCAGAAGTGAAAGAAACCTTTCCAATGCTAGTGTGAATGATTCCAGTCTTATCAACTTTAAAATCAATTTTACCAGCCTTTACTTCGGTTACAGCAGTGGCAACATCTGTTGTTACTGTACCTGACTTAGGATTTGGCATCAAACCACGGGGTCCTAATACCTTTCCAAGACGACCTACTTTTGCCATAATTGCAGGCATGGTAATGATCACATCAATGTCAGTCCAGCCTCCTTCAATTTTTGAAATATCATCGTCAAGGCCA
>CANETC010000021.1 GCA_947441055.1 Cytophagaceae bacterium
CAGCAACCAACAATGGCACTCTTACCCAAGGTGTTGCCGCAGCAAGTATAAGCAGCAGCGTGCCATACACAGGTGGAAACGGCGGAACCTATACGGCTCAAACCATTACATCAACAGGCGTAACTGGCTTAACAGCTACTCTGGCTGCCGGCACTTTACTCAGCGGAGCAGGGAGTTTAACTTTTACCATAACAGGTACACCAGCCTCAAGTGGTACCGCAAGTTTTGCCTTGAACATTGGCGGACAAACCTGTACTTTAACAAGATCGGTAAACCCTCCAGCTGGAACCATAACAGCGCTAAGCTGCTCGACAGCAACAAATTCAGGCACACTATCGCAAGGTGTTGCCGCAGCAAGTGTAATCAGCAGCGTGCCTTACACCGGTGGAAATGGTGGAACTTATACGGCCCAAGCCATCACATCAACAGGTGTTACCGGCTTAACGGCTACTTTAGCAGCAGGAACTTTACTCAGTGGAGCGGGCTCATTAACCTATACTATAACCGGCACGCCGGCCTCAAGCGGCACGGCCAGTTTTGCGCTGAGCCTGGGCGGGCAGACTTGTACCTTGACAAGAACGGTAAATCCTCCAGTTGGTACCATAACAGCTCTAAGCTGCTCAACAGCAACCAACAATGGCACTCTTACCCAAGGTGTTGCCGCAGCAAGTATAAGCAGCAGCGTGCCATACACAGGTGGAAACGGCGGAACCTATACGGCTCAAACCATTACCTCAACGGGTGTAACTGGCTTAACGGCCACATTGGCTGCGGGCACTTTACTTAGTGGAGCGGGTAACCTCACTTATACCATAACCGGCACACCGGCTACAAGCGGTACGGCCAGTTTTGCGCTGAGCCTGGGCGGGCAAACCTGTACTTTAACAAGAACAGTTGCTTTACCAGTTGGAACCATTACAGCACTAAGCTGCTCAACAGCAACCAATACAGGAACATTAACCCAAGGAATTGCCGCATCAAGTGTAAGCAGCAGCGTGCCCTACACAGGCGGCAATGGCGGAACCTACACAGTTCAAACCATCACATCAACAGGCGTAACCGGCTTAACGGCTACTTTGGCAGCAGGAACTTTACTCAGCGGAGCAGGTAGTGTAAGCTACACCATAACTGGAACACCTGCCTCAAGCGGTACAGCGAGTTTTGCCTTAAGCCTTGGCGGACAAAGCTGTAGCTTAACCAGAACGGTAAATCCTCCAGCAGGAACCATAACGGCTTTAAGCTGCTCAACAGCAACCAACAATGGCACTCTTACCCAAGGTGTTGCCGCAGCAAGTATAAGCAGCAGCGTGCCCTACACCGGTGGTAACGGCGGAACCTATAATTCGCAAACCATTACATCAACAGGTGTTACCGGCTTAACGGCTACTCTGGCTGCAGGAACTTTACTCAGCGGAGCAGGTAGTGTAAGCTACACCATAACCGGTACACCAGCCTCAAGCGGTACCGCTAGTTTTGCTTTAAGCCTTGGTGGACAAACTTGTACCTTAACAAGAACAGTAAATGCTCCAGTTGGAAACACAGTTACAGACATTGACGGAAATACTTACCAAACAGTAACAATTGGCACCCAGGTATGGATGAGCGAAAATCTTAAAGTGAGCAAATACCGGAATGGAAACGCAATTCCTACGAATCTTATAGATGCCTCTTGGCAGGCTACCACCACAGGTGCTTATGCGATATACAACAACGATGCTGCCAATAATACGACTTATGGCAAGTTATACAACTGGTATGCTGTTGTTGACAGCAGAAACCTATGCCCTGTTGGCTGGCATGTGCCGAGCGATACTGAATGGAAGACGCTTGAAATTTCTTTGGGCATGAGTACTACGGATGCGGATTTGGAAGGTGGACGTGGCACTGCTCAGAACGTGGGTGGCAAGCTTAAAAGCACCTCAACGCTTTGGAACATTCCCAACACCGGAGCCACGAATGAAAGCGGTTTTTCAGGCCTTCCGGGCGGCGACCGTAACTACGGTGGGGCTTACGACGACGTTGGCAACTTCGGCCTCTGGTGGTCCTCTACGGAGTACTCTTCAACGTTCGCGTGGATCCGGTACCTGTATTACTACGATGACGGTTCAGGCCGGAACAACTTCGATAAGCAAATTGGCTTTAGTGTTCGGTGTCTCAGGGATTAAAAAGACACTTTGACACTTTGACTCCATTACCGCGAAGCGGTCGATTTTTGTTTTCGGAAAGGCATCTATGAAACTGCACAATGAACTGCCTGTATATAAAGCAACCTATGATATGTTGCTGGAGATATTTCAGCTTTGCCGTGGGTTTAGCAGGGAGTACAAATTTACTGTAGGAGAAAGCCTCAAGAAAGAAACTATAGATTTGCTTACGCTTATTTTCAGGGCCAATAGCCGCACAGATAAAGGCAATGTGCTACAGGAAGCCAGAGAAAGGATTGAAGTAATCAGGCTTTTTATTAGACTTATGAAAGATATGAAACAAATAGATTTAAAGGTCTTTGTTCGGGTTAATGAGCGTGTAGAAGAAGTGTCAAAACAATTAACAGGCTGGCAAAAAAGTGTTTAAAGATAGTTTCTCAGGGCCAGAGTTCGGGCTGGTTACGGCCACCCGAAGCGTGCCGTTAAATCCGGTAACCCGCTATTGGTGTATAGTCCATTGCTCTTGTAGAAATGGTAGCTGGTAGCAAATTCAACAGTGGTTACATTCGCTTCAGGCCTTCCGGGCGGCAACCGTAACAACAATGGAACTTACAACAACATTGGCAACAACGGCAACTGGTGGTCCTCTACGGAGAACTCAACAACAAACGCCTGGAACCGGAACCTGAATTACAACAATGACAATTCAAACCGGAACAACAACAATAAGCAAAATGGCTTTAGTGTTCGGTGTCTCAGGGATTTAACAGAAACCAGTCCCGCTGTTTTTCAGCGGGACTTTTATTTAGTATGCAACTCGATTTATTTACACCTCCAAAAATAGATGCCGTTCAATTCACAGAAGAGTTGTTTGCAGCATATTACGAATGCCGCAAAAACAAAAGAAATACCTCCAATGCTCTGCGTTTTGAAGTCCATTTAGAAGCCAACCTGTTTAAACTGAGAGATGAGATATTGGCAGGCACCTATCAACCTGGGCGCAGCATTGCTTTTATTGTAGATAAGCCTGTAAAAAGAGAAGTATTTGCAGCCGATTTTCGGGACAGAGTGGTGCATCATTTTGTAATAGGCAAACTCAACCCATTGTTTGAAACCCTGTTTATAGAAAATAGCTACGCCTGCCGTAAAAATAAGGGCACGCTCTTTGGCATCAATCAGGTATATGGCTTTATAAAATCGGAATCAAATGGATACCGCACCGATGCCTATATTTTGAAACTGGATGTGCAAGGTTTTTTTATGCACATAGACAAGGTTAAGTTGTGGGAAAGATTAGAGAGTTTTATTCAAACACGATACCACGCAGCTGATAAAGCTTTGTTAGTCGACCTCAGTAGAAAGATTATTGAAAACGACCCAACCCAAAACTGTACACGCAAAGGTTCTATCCACAACTGGGATGACCTGCCAAAAGACAAGAGTCTCTTTTTCAGTCCGCCAAACTGTGGGCTACCTATAGGCAATTTGAGTAGTCAGGTGTTTGCCAATTTTTATTTGCATCCACTGGATGAGTTTGTAACAGCAAATCTGGGGTTCCGGTCTTATGGCCGCTATGTAGATGATTTTGTCGTGGTTAATTCAGATAATGACAAATTAAAAACAGCCATAACTAATATTCGGTCCTTTCTGGAAGTTCAACTTTCCCTCCGACTTCATCCTCGAAAAATCTATTTTCAGCACTATTCAAAAGGCGTAAAGTTCCTCGGATTTATTTTGAAGCCTGGTCGTAAGTATATAGCCAATCGAACCAAGGGTAATTTTTATGAATCAATAGAAAAGTTAAATCAGCACTTGGTAAAAAGCTCCGAACCCTATAAAACCACTCGGACATTATTTTTGAGCAGCATTAATTCTTACCTAGGAATAATCAAACATTGTCAGGGTAAGAAGTTGGGTATAAAAATGATTCAGAAACGTTTGCACCCTTCCTGGTGGGCCTTTGGTTTTTTCAATATAACCAAGTGGAAATTTATTTTCTATAAAAAGCGGAAAAAACCGGTGGTTCTCACTTGTGGTGGTAGAAATAGTTGAGTCGCTGTAAAGGCTTGGAAGTATGGTTTTTCAGCACCGGCTAAAGAAATTTTGTTTACCCTAGCACAATCGGGCCACGCCCTTGCGTGTTTCGGGCTATTTTTAGGCCATGCTATCTATATCAGGTAAAGCTGGTTGAATATTAACATTCTGTTTATTTTGTCTGGAAGCCAAACATTATCAGGAACGCGGCGGAGCCACGCTCCATATTCCATTAAATCGGGCCACGCCTTGGCGTGTTTCGGGTTATCGATAAGCCTCTGGCTATCGTTCATAAATTGGCCAGAGGCCACTAATTAGCCGGAACGGGGCAGAGCCCCGCTCCATTTAAAGTTTCCACCTGACGCCGCCTTTCCTTAGGTACTAAAAACCAGATTCAGACTTTGGGCGCCTGAGGAAATATGGCATGAAGCAGGTTCTCTTCATTTTTGTTCAGACATTGAGAAAACAAATCGCTAAATTTGAATTAAAAAAAAACGGGTTATGAAAATTATTGTCGATCAAGGTTCTGGTGCAGAAAAAATAATCAGGGCAATAAAAAAAATGCAAAAGCAGCCTGTTCAAAAAAAGTCACTTCAGGCATTTGTTGGTATACTGCCGAGGAAAGAAGACCCATTGGAATTCCAGAAAAGATTGAGGAGTGATGACAGGTAACCTGATTTTGGTTGATACCAATGTTCTTATTTACATGCTGAACGGAGACAGGGCTGTGGCGGAATCCCTGCATGATCAGCAAATTGTGGTTTCATTTATTACCGAAATTGAGCTTCAATCCTATGAAATGAGTCCTGAAATCCTGGATAAGGTTAAAGACCTCTTAAGTCAATGTCTGATCGTAGAAATAAATTCAGAGATAAAAGCAAGGTGTATTGAACTGGTGAAATCAAAAAAATGCAAGCTGGCAGATGGGATTGTTGCAGCCACTGCCATGTCTTACGAACTTCCTCTCATTACAGCAGATAAACATTTTTCACGGATTGAGGAATTGAATCTTATTCTGTATCGGCCAGAAGATTGAAGATTCTCTGCTATCGGGCGAGGCTCCAGCCTCACCGAAGCAAGTTCGGTATAGGAGGCGTTCGGATTATTGGATAGCCTCTGGCTTTTGTTCCTACATTGGCCGGAGGCCATATAATAGCCGGAGTGTCAGGTGTTTCCTCCACCTGACACTCTTGGCTTAGAAATATTTGGCATTTTCGGTCAGGTGGAAACAGTCTAATCCAAAGGCAGAAGACCTGACCGCACATGAAAATCAGCTATTGAGCAGTTTTTTTTAGATCGGGATTTAAGTTCCGGATTGCAAATCCGGAACAGCGGGTTGTCAATCGCCTAATTTTTAGTTGTACAGAAGGTTTGGATTGTTAATAGTGTCCATGCAGAGAATGGACAATTATTTTTCCGTCTTCAACCTTATAAACCATCCGATGTTCTTTTGTAATTCGTCTGGACCAATATCCAGAATAATTGGCCTTTAGTGGTTCTGGTTGACCCAATCCATCAAATGGTGTTTTGCAGGTGTTCTCCAGAAGTTGATAGATTTTTTTCAGAATTTTTATGTCATGCTGTACCCACCAGCCTAAATCTCCAAGCGCGGCTGGCATGAGCAATAGCTCACGCATTTAAAAGTGCCTTTAATTCCGAAAGGCTCATGGCAACTGGCTGGCTTACCCCAGTTTCATACTCTTCAATGCTAGTAAGAATTTTCTTTCGAGAAACTTTGTTTTCTTCGGGACCTGAAACTGCCTTTATGTAGGAAAGACTTTTCAAAAATTCCAGTGTCAGGGCAAGTTTGTTTTCAGGTAAATCAAGTTCAATTCGGTACTTCATAGCAGGTTTATTTTATTGGTTGATGTAAATTTAAAAGATTTAGAGCTGTATTTCAAACTTCAATTTGATGATTACTGAAGTATCTTCTCGCAAGTTAATATTCAATACTCTTCTTACTTTTCCTTAATAATTCAGTAGCTCCAAGAGTTTATCCCTTACCTTCTCTGCATTCGGCAACATGGTGGCTTCCAAAGTGCTGTTCAGCGGAATGGCTGGAAGATTTTTGGATCCAAGCGTCATGACCGGTGAATCCAGAGATTGAAAGCACTTTTCCTGAATCAATCCGGATAAGGCGCGCGCGAAACTATTTTCAGCTGGCTCTTCCGTAAGAACAAGACACCTTCCGGTCTTTCGAACCGATTCAAAAATCAGTTCTTCATCAAGCGGAACAAGGGTTCTTAAGTCGATAATTTCAACCTGATTTTCCATGCCGGCACTTGCATTCAAGGCCCAGTGAACGCCCATTCCATAACAAATAACGGAGCAGGAATTTTCTTGGCTGGCTTCTTGCACCACCAATCCTTTGCCGAATGGCAGGATGTAATCTTTATCAGGCTCAATGGTTTTGGCCCTGTCGGTGCCCGGCACTTTCGACCAATAAAGTCCTTTGTGTTCAAAAATAACAACCGGGTTCGGGTCATGAAAAGCGGATTTCATCAGGCCTTTGAGGTCAGCCCCGTTGCTTGGGTAAGCCACTTTGATGCCGCGGATATTGCTCACAACCGATTCAACGCTGGAAGAATGATATGGTCCTCCACTTCCATAGGCGCCAATTGGCACCCGAAGAATCATGCTCACGGGCCATTTTCCATTACTTAGGAAGCAAGATCGACTCACCTCTGTGAAAAGCTGGTTCAGGCCGGGCCAGATGTAATCGGCAAATTGTACCTCCACAATTGGTCTTAAACCAAGGGCCGACATTCCTGCGGTGGAGCCAACAATAAATGCTTCCTGAATGGCGGTGTTGAAAACGCGGTTATCGCCAAATTTTTGGGCAAGTGTGGCAGCTTCCCGGAAAACACCACCAAGTCTTTTCCCAACATCCTGGCCATAGAGCAGGCTTTCGGGATATTCATGCATGATTTCTTCAATGGCATGCAGGGCCTGGTCCACCATCACTTCTTTTGTTCCGCCATCAGGCTGTCGGTTTCCCTTTTCAATGACAACCGGGCTGGGGGCAAAATCGTGTGTGAACAAATCTTCCGGTGTGGGTTCCGGATGGGAGAGGGCCTTTTCAAAATCGGCTTCTACTGAGGCGGAGGCGTCCTTTTCAATTTTTTTTAGGTCTTTCTCAGAGATGCCCGAATCGAGCAATTGCTGACGGAAACGCGGGTATGGGTCTTGTTTTTGGTCGTCTTCGAGGTCGTCGCGGTACCATTCCATTCGCACGCCTGAGGTGTGGTGGTTGAGCAATGGAACTTTAGCCCGAACCAGAAATGGGCGCCTTTCATTTCGAATGGTGCTGATAACCCGGCTCAGGGTTTCTATACTTTCGTAGAAATTACTGCCATCGATGCTGATTGCTTCCAGTCCTTTAAAACCGCGGGCATATTCCTCGGCATTTTGAGCCCGGATTTCATCTGCGGAAGCCGAAATGTCCCACTCGTTGTCTTGTACAAGATAGAGAATGGGAAGCTGATGAAGTGCTGCCATCTGGAAGGCTTCGGCCACCTCGCCTTCGGTAACGGAGGCGTCGCCAAAGGAGCAAAGTACCATGCCGGCCTCCCCGGGTTTTGGTTTATCCAGGCCTTCTTTTTCCCGGTAGCGCATGGCCATGGCAGCTCCTGTGGCGGGTATGCCTTGCATACCGGTGGCCGAGGACTGGTGGGGAATTTTTGGCATTCCATCCCTTTTCAGGCTTGGGTGACCGTAATAAGTTCTGCCACCAGAAAATGGATCGTCTCGTTTTGCAAGAAGCTGAAGCATCAATTCCCAAGGCTTCATCCCGATGGCGAGAAGCATGGACTCGTCACGGTAATACGGATAGGCAAAATCTTGTGGCTTTAACAGAAGTCCGGCTGCAATTTGTATGGCTTCATGCCCTTTGGAGGTAGAATGCACATATTTTGAAACCAGCTTGAACTTGTCTTCATAAAGGGCAGCCATTGACCGTGCGGTTGCCATCAACCGAAAGGCTTCCTTTTCCGGAATTTCTGTTGAGTTTTTTGATTGATTTTTTTTGGTCATTTCTGGTGTATTGGTACCTGCTTTTTGAGTCCGTTGAGCAAGCATTGTTTCATTTCTTTTCTAAGGCTTTCTTCATCCCTTACCTGGTGTTTCCCCGACCAGGAATAAAGCCAGTGCAAGGAAGACAAGATGGAGAAAAGCGCAATGTCGATGTCAATATTTTCGAGAATACCCTCTTGCATTCCTTCTGAAATTATCTGCCTGAATCGGTTTTCATAATCAGATCTGAGGGAAATATATTCTTTCAGTCTGGGTTCTTCGAGGTGCATCCAGTCGCCCGTAATGAGTGCAATCCGGTCGGGCCACTTTAATGTGATTTTTACATGAAGGTCCACCAGGTGTTCTAATTTCCTGAAAGGATCCTCTTCCAGTTTTTGTGCTTCTTTCATTCCAGCCATAAAAAGGTCTGCAATTGAAAAAAGGAGTTCATCCAGAATTTCTTGTTTTGAGGAAATGTGGTTGTACAAGCTGGAAGCTTCCATTCCGGCATCAGCAGCGATAAGGCGCATGGTGGTTGCGCTGTAGCCCATTTTTCTGAAAAGCCTGGCGGCAGTTTTCAGAATTTGCTCTCTCCGGTCTCCTGATTTTGTTTTCTTTGCTTGCATTCCCCGGGTTTTTTTCAAACCCATTTTGTGCACGCAAAAAAACGGAATATTCCCGGGTTTTACATCCTGGAATCCTATCTTATGAATTAGGGCCTGAAAACCTTTTTTGAATCCAAAATGGAGCTGAGATGACTCAGCAAAAATTCAGGTTGCCTGCGATTCTTTTGTGGTTTGGGATTTTTAAAAATGAAAATTATGGGCTTAGTTACGAAGTTGTTCGGAATCCGTTTTTCGATTTTAGAGCATGAAGCCGGAATGGTGAAAGTGCTTGCAGAAAAGCATGGAAAGGCTGTGAAATTTGTTCCAGCTCCTTTTATGGTTTTGGATAATGGCGGGATTTCCAAAGCAGATATTGGTTTGATTAAAGAAATATTTGAAACCATTTCGGATGTTGAGGAATTGATTTTTCAGGTAAATAGTGAAAGCAGGATGTTCTGATTCTTCTGCCTTCTAAAAATCTTTTTTCTGACATCGTCGAAATTTGTTTTAGGAATGACTTACTGGTGATTAATAGTACCTTTCGACATTATTATGAATATGAATAGGTACTTTATACGGCATGCTTTCTTCATGCTAATACTCGCAGGATTTACCTCGTGTGCCACCATTATTGGCGGAAACAAATACAGAGCCAATATTTCAGTGATAGGGGCGTCGGATGCAAAAATTATTTATGAAGGAGTTCCTGTTGGTGTAGGGTACGCCACAGTTTCTGTGAAGCGAAGAAATGCCAATCGTTTTTCATTCATTGTAAAACAGCGGGATTGCGAGGAGAAAGTGTATTACTTCAACTCCAGACGATTTCGTACCGCGGCCTTTATTGGTTCAATTTTGGGATGGACAGGTATTTTGCCAAATGGCTTGTTGCTTCCCTGGGGTGCAGCGGTTGATTTAATTTCAGGATCTTTGTGGAAACCAGATGAATTTGAACGCGGCGTTTCTAAAATCGATTACCGGACGTATAACTACCGTGTTGAATATGAGGGTTGTCCGGTAGAAGTGGAAGAGAAGCAGCCACAGCCGATTAATATTTCGGCAGGTCCCGCTTATGATGTGGTTAAATTATTCGATGGACGGATTTTGAAAGGTGAAATTTTTGAAAAAGTCCCCAATCAATATCTCAAGATCAAGACATTAGACAACAACATCCACACCTTGCCGATGGACAATGTGCTGGAAATTTCAAAAGAGGCAGCGGCTCCGCGTTAGTTTTTTTGGCCTATTTCAACAAGGCCTCCCATAAAATTTCGGCAGGGTGAAATGCCTTTCTTCCAGTTCCATCTGCAATCTGATGCCTGCAACTTGTGCCGGATGCAGCCACCAAAGTTTCTTCATTCAGGTTTCGGATGGTCGGGAAAAGTACCAATTCCCCGATTTTTATAGAAATCTCGTAATGCTCCTCCTCATAACCAAATGAACCGGCCATTCCGCAACAACCGGAAGGAATCAACAATACCTCGTAGTTTTCGGGAATGCCCAGCATTTTTTTGCCAGGCAGCAATTTACCCATCGCTTTTTGGTGACAATGCCCATGCAATCGAACCGTTTTTTTATCCTGACAGAATTGCTCTTTTTTGATTCGGCCTGCTTCAAATTCATTTGAAATGAATTCTTCAATCAGGTAACAATGGCTGCCAAGCGCTCTGGCTTTTTTCTGCATTTCTCCTTTTAATAAATCAGGAAATTCATCGCAAAAACCAAGGATCGCCGAGGGTTCCAGCCCAATCATGGGTTTTGAATTATTGACCAATCCAAAAAGCAATTCTACATTTTCACGGGCAATTTGCCCAGCCTCCTTCAGCAATCCCTTGGAGAGAAAGGCCCTTCCGGATTCTTTGTGATTTGGTATTTCTACATGGTAACCAAGTCCTTGTAAAAGAAGGATTGCCTTTTTTCCTGCCTCGGTATCATTAAAATTGCTGAACTCATCCGCAAAAAACCAGACGGAAGATGTGGGCGAAACTGGGTTATTTTTGTGTCCTGTTTTTCTGAACCAAGCTTTTAATGTTTCATTTTGCAGCCTAGGCAATTGCCTTTCGGGTGCAAATCCAATCAGTTTTCTCAGGGTCTTTGCCGCAAAATTATTTCCGGTGAATAGGTTATACAATCCGGGAGCAAGCATCCCCAGTTTTGCCATGTCGGAAAAATGGCCAATCACCCTGCTTCGAAGCGGAACTCCATGGTGGTTATGGTGATGCTGGAGAAATTCTGCCTTTAGTTTGCCTACATCTACATTGGATGGGCATTCAGATTTACATCCTTTACAGGAAAGGCAAAGGTCCATCACATCCTTGATTTCTTTCCGGGCAAATGCCATTGAGCCCTCGCTGGTGATCAATTCCCGCAGGGTGTTTGCTCTCGCCCGCGTGGTTTCCTGTTCATTTCTTGTCGCCATAAAACTGGGACACATGGTGCCTCCGGCTCCGGGAAGTTTCCGGCAATCGCCAGATCCATTGCATTGTTCGGCATGCTGCTGCATGCTCATCGGGCCAAAATCGAAATAGGTGTTTACCGGTAAATCCAATGTACCTCCGCCATATCTCAACGATTCGTCCATTGGAGGCGTATCCACAATCTTTCCAGGATTGAATATTCCTTTTGGATCCCAGACTTGCTTTATTTTTTTGAAAAGTTGGTAGTTTTTCTCCCCAACCATGAATGGAATAAACTCACCTCTTAAACGGCCATCCCCATGTTCTCCGCTCAAGGAGCCGTCGTATTGCTTTACAAGCTTTGCAATGTCTGTGGCGATGGTTCGAAATAAAGCATGGCCTTCTTTTTTCTTTAAGTCAATAATTGGCCGGAGGTGTAATTCTCCGGAGCCGGCATGTGCATAGTGCACAGAATAAAGTCCACGCCTTCCAAGTATTTCATTGAATTCTCTGATGTAGGCTGCCAGATCGCGGACATCCACTGCCGTATCTTCAATCACGGCTACTGGTTTCGCATCTCCCGGCATATTGCTGAGCAGGCCTAAACCAGCTTTGCGCAGGTTCCATATTTTCTTCGTGTCTTCACCCGTAATCAGAGGAAATGCATAGCCAAGGTTTTCTTCTTTTAATCTTTCAATGATGCTTGCGGCAGAATCCTCTACTTCCTTTTGGCTTTTCCTTGCAATCTCAACCACCAAAATGGCGGCTGGGTTTCCTTCCACAAAAAAGCGGTTTTGTTCCTGTTCGCGGTTGTTCTTTGTGCATTCGAGCACATAATGGTCCATCAGTTCTGAGGCTGAAATTTCAAATTCCAAAGCAATCAGATTGGCCCGCAATGATTCGTCAATAGAATTGCAGTGAATGCAAAGCAGACCTGCTTCCAGAGGTGGTAAAGGAACCAGTGAAACTTTCAGTTCAGTAAAAAAACCAAGTGTTCCTTCTGAACCTGCTAGCAGGCTGCATAAATTGAAATCCTTGCCATTGGAATCGAATGGTTTTTGCTTCAAAAGCAAATCCACTGCATACCCAGTATTTCTTCGGGTTATGGATTTTTTAGGAAAATGTTGATTGATTTCTTCTGCGGTTCCGGGTGCCGAAAGCAGGTTCAGCATTTCTTCCTGAAGGGAATCAACCAGCTTGTTTTGATTGTTTGAATTATTTGCCTTAAAGGTTCCTATGCTGCCATCCCAAAGCACCATTTCTACTTCGAGCAAATGTTCCCGGGCCGAACCGTAAACAATGGAATTAGAGCCGCAGGAGTTATTTCCAACCATTCCTCCAATCATGGCACGGTTTGCGGTGGAAGTTTCTGGTCCATAGAAAAGACCGAAAGGTTTTAGAAAACGGTTGAGTTCATCTCGTACCACACCCGGCTGGACTCTTACCCATTTTTCTTCAACATTCAGTTCCAGAATTTCTCCCATGTTCTTGGAAACATCCACAACCAATCCTTTGCCTACAACCTGACCTGCCAAAGAAGTGCCTGCAGTTCTTGGTATGAGAGGAACTGAAAATTCGCTGGCGAGTTTTACAAGGATAGAAATCTCTTTGCTGTCTTTCGGATAAACAACGCCCATTGGAATTTCCCTGTAAGCGGAGGCATCTGTAGCGTAAAGAATACGGCTCAGGTTGTCGTCCAGAAATCGATTCCCGAAATTTTGGCGAAGACTTTCAATTAGTCCGGCAGGCAGTCTATCCATTGGTTCTGCAAAGTTAAGTCCGGATTCGCAGCAATGGAACCAGCAATGTCGTTCCTGTGTAAAAAAAGAAAAGCCCCCGTTTCCGGAGGCTTCCTTTTTATTGATATCAATTTCGGTTAGTCCTTGATGAACTTGCGGGTAATTGCATCATTTCCAAGTCTGATTTCAACCATGTAGCTGCCTTTTACTAGCGACTGTAAGTTGATCGGAAGAATGGCTGAACCAGGGAAGATTTCTGCAGTTTGAACCATCACTTCTTTTCCAGCAATATCCATAACGCGAATTTCTGCATTTCCACCTTTAGTGGAATTGAGTTTCAGGTTCATGTTGTCATGGGCAGGGTTTGGACTCACTACGAAATCAATGCTGCGTGCACCATTTGATGCTTTGGCTACGCCGTTAATGTCAGTGCTAAAAGTAATTTCATTGCCATAAGCAACACCTGCGCTGTTCTCTGCATAAGCACGGAGGAAATAAGTTGTAGATGGACTTAATCCAGAAATGTTGCTGGTGAAAACTCCAGATCCAGTACCGTCCTGTGTTTTGGTAGCCAAAAGATTTGTTGGCGCAGGGGAAGTGCTCCAGCATACACCGCGAACTGTGATTGGTCCACCACCGTTATTGGTAACATTGCCACCAGATGTAGCACTTGTTCCAGATAAAATTGAAACTGCCGCAGTTGAAAGAGTGGCGATGCTTACTGGTGTCGTTGGTACAAAAGTGATTTCATTTCCGTAAGCCACACCTACATTGTTCTGAGCATAAGCCCTGAGGAAGTAAGTAACATTCGGGGTGAGTCCGGTTAAAGAACTTGTGAAAGTACCGGTTCCGGTTCCATCAAAAGTTTTGGTTGAAAGGGCGATGGTTGGGTTGGAACTTGTACTCCAGCAAACTCCGCGGGCTGTGATGGCAGCTCCACCGTCAGATGAAATGGTTCCACCAGAATTAACGGATGTAGCTGACAAGATGGTAGCAGTGGTTGTAGAAAGCGCAGCAACTGTGTTGTTGGATTGCGTGGTGAAGAAGCTCTCATTGCCATAAGAAGTTCCAACCCCATTGGTTGCATAGGCACGGATGTAGTAAAGTGTTCCGGCTGCAAGTCCTGTTACATTACTTGTAAAGTCTCCATTTCCTGCGCCATCAATTGTTTTTGTGCTCAAGGCTACTGTTGGATTTGGAGAAGTGCTCCAGCAAACGCCCCTTGCAGTTACTGCTGAACCTCCATCAACAATTACGGTACTGCTTACAGAAGCGCCTGTGAAAGTGATTGCAGAAACCGTTGAAGTAGAACATGTTGCAAGGGTAGTTGTATTTTGAGAAACCTGTCCAAAGTTTGGATAGATGGCAAAAGCCAATTGAAGTGAACCACCAAACTGCAAAAGGTCAAGCCAGCCAGCAGCTGGCGCTGTGTTCCATTTTACAAAGAATGTATTGGGCTTAAAGTTGAAATTGAGGCTACCCAAACCTGCAGTTGAGTCGCCAAGTTCGTTAACAGCTACCAGGAAGTCACCTGCTGGGAGGGCAAGCGGGGTGTCCATTTTAAGTGTAACAACCACACCGTCAGCTTCATCTGCAGCGGTTGCGGTATAAGTTTGTGTGGTTGTTGCAATTGGATTTTCACTTGGAACACCGTTTGAAACCGTATAAATTGAAATAGAACTTGATTCTCCTTCAAATGGAGCTACAAGGTAATAGCTAACAGAAGTTAGGGTATCCGCTACAGGCAGATTAAACCTTGAACCAAGTGATTTTTGATCGTTTGCTGCTGCTCCGATTCCGATTGGGGAAGCAAGGCTGGCATCGAAGAAAATGTAATCTTGGGAAAGTGTCGAATCTGTTATCGAGAAGAAGTAAAGTGAAGAATCATTGTCAGCTGTTTCGTCTCCAGCATAATTGGTTACTCCTTGTGCCATGTAAAGGTTGTCGACATCATAAAAACCTGGTACCAATTCAGCAGTTTCAAAAGTTGCAACTTGTCCAGCTGGAATAGTTAATGGTAAAACTTGTAAATTTTGAACCAGCGCTCCAGTCTCAGCATTCATCACATCCACAGATGGTGAGAAATTGGCAAGGGTAGAAACGCCATTGGAGCGAACTTTTCCGGACATTTTAGTTGGGGCTGCCCACTTTTTAGGCCATGAAATTAATCCATTGTTTGTAGCAAGGCTGTCGAATGAGGCATCAAAACCAGGTAGCTTGGTGTCATACGCAACAACTCCGCCGCCCTGATTTAAACAGATAAGACTTTTACTTGGAAAGCCTGGAATATTTCCAAAGCAAATTCCACCTGCACTACCGGCAGCGCCAGAAGGCGAATCCATATCCGTATTTCTGTTTACACCACTTACGGTTCCATTTGCATTGAGTTGCACAATTACTGCAGCACCAGCTGCTTGGGCCTGGTCGTATGCCCAGAACTTAGAATCGACGCCATTGGCTTCATATGCTACTCCGTACATGCCAGTAAGTCCGTGGACTGTGGCGGCAATGTTGTTGATGCTCGCCATATTGTTGGCCGTTCCGGCAGGTCTTCTTACCTGGAAAAGAGCAGTTCCATAATTTCCGCAATAGAAAGAACCGGCTCCAGCATTGCCTTCAGGGTTGTAAGTGATCCAACGAGTATTTCCCACTGCAGCAGCAACGGTACAAACTTTCACTTTTGTAAAAGTGTTTGGGTCAATCACCTGGATAAAACGCGTATTGTTTGCAGCGTAAATGTACTGACCATCAAAGGTCATGCCTCTCACAGCTCCAATGGTTGGAATTGTCAAGATATCCTCAAAGTTTCCGGTGGAATCAAAAATTGCAATTGTGTCAGCGCCATTCCATTTGGAACAGAAAAAGTGGCCTTTTGCATAAGTTACACCAGCCCAACCAAAAAGACCGGTTTGGTCTGTAGGGTCAAAGCTCAAGTTTACATCCCAGAGTGCCTGTACTGCATTGCCTGGAGTGGTTCTGTTTAAGGTTTGATTAAGGCTTTTTCCGGCAATGCGGGTTTCGGTGTTGTTTCCTTTTCTGATTTTGCCTTTTAAAGCTCCTGTTTGCGCAGAAGAATCTAAGGCCAAACCAGCTAGGAGAAGGACACCGGTGAAGAAGGAGAATATTTTTCTCATGAGTATTGGTGTTAGTGTTTCGATTGAATGAAGTGCGAAATAACCATTATTTTTTTCATTGCGATGCATTTTGGTCGAAAGTAATGACAGAAGTTGACCTTTTGAATTGTTTTAGGTCATTCCAGTTTTCAGTAGTTTTTTAGCCTATGGAATTTTCATTAGTTTGCAAACCATGAAGCCATTAAGCAACTTTATTTTCTACTTCGTTTTTGGGTTTTTTTGCTTTCAATCAAATGCTCAATTGATTGATTTTCATAGCCATGAAAAAAGAGAAGCTCAATTATCAGAAAGCCTACGCTTGCAAGAAGCCAGCATCACTGGAAGTGGCGTTGATGTCTTATATTATCGCTGCGAATGGGCCATTGATCCAGCCCAGCGTTTTATCTCAGGAAAGGTTAGGTGTGATTTCAGGATTCTTGCAGATACACAAAGTCTTTTCTGGTTTGATTTTTCTTCTGCACTAACGGTTGATTCTGTGGTCTTTCGCGGACAAAAGCCAGCTTCAGGATTTTTTGGGCCAGACCTGTTTTGGGTAAAAACCAATCCGGTTTTGAACGCGGGACAAATTGATTCAATCCGTATTTTCTACCACGGGGTTCCCAATAATTCTGGCTTTGGCTCTTTTAACAAAGAGAGCCATGCTGGCCAGCCGATTATCTGGACATTAAGTTGCCCGTATGGATCGCGTGATTGGTGGCCTTGTGTTCAAAACCACCGCGATAAGGCCGACTCAATTGACCTCATAATCCGCGTTCCGGCAAATTGCCGTGCTGCAGGAAACGGTAAGCTTCTGGCTGAAATTCAAACGGATTCAAGCAGGACCTTTTATTGGAAACACAAGCATCCAATTGCGGCCTACCTGGTTGCAACGGCTGTAACCAACTATGCAGCTTTCAGCACAAAAGTTCATCTTCCTTCGCAGTCCGCAGGCGATTCCATGCAGGTACTCAATTTCGTTTATCCCGAGGCCCTTACCTCTGCAAGCTTCAATTTGCCGAAGGTGATGCCCATTTTACAATATTATGATTCTATCGTCGGTCCATATCCTTTTCGGGATGAGAAATATGGCCATGCCCAGTTTGGCTGGGGTGGCGGAATGGAGCATCAGACGATGAGTTTTATGACTGATTTTTCCTTCAGTTTGCAGGCACATGAACTTGCCCACCAATGGTTTGGAAATCATATTACCTGCCGCAGTTGGCGCGATGTCTGGTTGAATGAGGGTTGGGCTACCTATATGGCGGCCTTGGCGGAAAGGCGTTTTGGAACGGCCAATTTTCAGTCATGGCTCAATACCACCCAGGCAGCGGTCAGAGCTTCCGCGGGTGGTTCGGTTTGGGTGGACGATACCAGCAACATCAATCGGGTTTTCGACAGCAGACTTACCTATAAAAAAGGCGCGCTTTTACTTCACATGCTGCGCTGGGAATTTGGCGATCCGGCTTTTTGGGCAGGAGTGAGGGCGTATCAGGCGGATTCTGCCCTTGTTTATGGATATGCCACCACAAGCCAGTTTGTGCAGCATTTGGAAACTTCTTCCGGAAAGGATTTATCGGAATTTATTCAGGATTGGTTTTACGGACAGGGTTTTCCCACTTGTAGTTTGAAGCTCAGCAAAGAAGGCGTGGGCATTTACAGACTCAGGACTTCTCAGACAACATCTCATTCCAGTGTTCCGTTTTTTCATCTCAAAATTCCTGTGCGTTTTACTGGAATTGGGCATGATACAACTTTAATTTTCCGCCCCGATAGCAGCGGGCAGGAGTATTTGATTTCCCTGCCTTTTGAAGTTTCTGCCATGACTTTCGATCCCCAGAAATGGTTGCTGGCAAAGTCTGTTGTCCAGGTTTTAACCAATCTAACTCCAATAAAGAACGCAAAAGATTTTGCTGAGGTTCTTCCCAATCCATTCACGGACAGCATTGAGGTTCGGATGCTGACAAAGGAAACACTCAAAATTCGCTTGTATTCGCTAACTGGTGAGGAACTTTTGCAAAAGGTTTTTGCTCCAAGCGAACCATTGCGTATTCTAACCCACAACCTGCCTTCAGGTTCTTATCTACTGCATCTTGAATCTGGAAAAGAAACCATGGTTCGAAAAGTCCAGAAAGCTTTGAAATAAAAAAGCCCCTGTTCGGGGCCTTTTTAAAAATCAAATATTTGAAATTCTTTAAGGGCAACTATAAGTGTAAAGGCTTGTACTTGTATTAGTAAAGCCGCCACCGTAATCGGAAAAAGTTCTAATCTTGGTGGGATTGCCTTTCGAATCAACCGTAGCCGTAAAAATGCTAGAGTTATTTGTCGTTTGGCCTGCAGATGAATTATCTACTTTTTCAGGGATTTTGTCTGACATCAATTTTCCAAATAAGGTCGAGCCTGCGATTGAAATGATCCCAACCACTGGATTGCTGGTTACAGTCGGAGAATTGCTGCCATATGTGTAGGTGGATGTCGAACTACTAGAATTATTTGATGCTCCTCGATTTTGGGTGTAAGTGATGGTAGATTTAGAAACCCTTCCGGAAGAATATTCCCAGGCGATGGAATAACTTGTATTTCCAATAATATCACCGACAGAATTTCGAGTCCAGCTATGGCTTGAAAAGTTAGACATTTGGCCTGTTGAGTTGTAGGAAAGTTGTAAAGTGTCTTTCGCAATTCCGGCAACTCCATCAATGGTATCAGGTTTTGTTTGCTTTTGGTCTATGACATATCCACTAGAATTTAGAAGTACTGTACTTGGAGTTCCATCCAAGGTGTTGTCTGAATTGTAATCCTGCACTGTAACCGTACTGCCATTGTAGGTCCAAGTTGAGTATCCGCTCAGACTTCCATTGCTGTAATTTTTGATTTTTGAAATTCTACGGCTGGCATCATATTCGTAGGAATTATAAAGTTTGTTTCCAACAGAATCTCTACCTTCGGTTAAAACACAGGCTGAATTTGTTGGACTGGGACTGGGACTTGGATTGCTATCTGAATCCTTTTTGCACGAAAACAGCAGTGCGGAGGCTGTTAAAAGTAAAAGTGTATTTTTCATGGTTTATTTTTTGCAATAATAACTTCCATTTATTTAATCTAAGGCAGGATTTGTTCTCAATTTGAAAAGAATAAACCTCAGGCCTCCGGTTTCCTGAATCAATTACCTTTGCTGTTCTTTTATAAACTTTTAAAACTCCCCAGCCATCATACATCGGATTAAACTTGCCTTTGCCCTTCTCAGAAATATGGGCCTGCGCTATTTCCTTTTCCGGATTCAGCATGAGTTTTTAAGGAAATCAGGTTTGCTGGCAAGGCGGTATCCGATTAATCCACCTACTGTAAAGACGCCCGAACTAGCAATTGCGCTCGAGGCACTAAAGGCATGGCCCTGGCAGGAAAGGGAATCTTTCTCATTTTCCCAAAATCCAGAAGCTGGTTTGGAGAAAGAAGCAAAGGACATTTTATCTGGTAAAATTCTTCTTTTCCAATCAATCCCTTTTCAACTTCAAAATCAGGATGATTGGTTGAGGCATCCTGAAACAGGATTTGTGTACGACAATCAATTGCATTGGACCCGCATTCCAGACATGAGTCCGAAGGCTGGCGACATCAAATATGTCTGGGAACGGTCTCGCTTTGGGTACTTTCAAACCATCATGCGGTTTGATTACCATTTTGAAAAGGACAATTCAGAGTGGGTTTTTTCCGAAATAGAATCCTGGATTCGCATGAATCCCATTAACTGTGGTCCAAATTATCGCTGCAGTCAGGAAATCAGCCTGCGCATCCTAAACTGGCTCGGCGCAATTTCATTCTACCGAAATAGTCCGGCTCTTACTTCCGCCCGATGGGATAAAATTTTCCATCACATGTATTGGCAAGGCCACCATGTGAGGCAAAACATTCATTTTTCGAGGATTGCTGTAAGAAACAACCATGCCATTACTGAAACACTTCTGCTTTATTTTTTTGGGTCCTTGTTTCCGGATTTGCCTGGGGCAAGGGAATGGGCGGTTTCTGGAAAAAACTGGTTTGAGGAAGAAGTCTTGTACCAGATTTATCCGGATGGTTCCTATGTTCAGTTTTCTATGAACTACCATCGGGTTGTGGCGCAATTGCTGACTCTTGCATTTAGATTTGCGGAAGGCTTTTCAGATTCCTTTAAACCAGAGGTAGCCGACAGGGCAGCCAAAACCCTTGGTTTTCTGGAATTCTTCCAGGACCCAGTTTCCGGCTGGCTTTCCAATTACGGGGCCAATGATGGTGCCTTGTTCTTTCGGTTTTCATCCGCAGATTTCCTGGACTACAGGCCTCAGCTTGAAGCGCTTGGAAAGGCCCTTGGCCGGAAGGAATCTGCCACCCTGGAAGAGGCATGTTGGTTTGGTTCTGGGAATAAAGTCCTCGCTGAAATCCCAAAACCTACTACAAAAGGATTTCAGGTTTTTCCTGATGGGGGTTTCGCCGGAATCCGAACACCGGATTCTCTGCTCCTTTTTCGGAGTAGCAGGCACAAAGATCGCCCAGCTCAGGGAGACAATCACCACCTGGATTTTTGGTACAAGGGCCAGAACATACTTATGGATGCTGGCACATTCAAGTATAATTCTACACCCGAAGACATTCTGTATTTTTTTGGAACGGCCTCCCATAACACGGCTCGTATTGCGGGTATGGAACAAATGAAAAAAGGTCCAAGGTTTGTGTGGTTATACTGGTCCCAATCGCTAAATCTGGAAGGGAAAGAACAGGATGGGAACTACCTTCTTGAAGGAAAAATTACGGCTTTCCGGCAAATCAGAGAAGGTATTTTTCATCAGCGTAAGATCAAAATGTCTGGCACTGAACCTGAGATTTGGGTTGAAGATGATTTTGAGGGACTGAAAGGGGAGGAGATAGAAGTTATTTGGCATCCGGGTCCCGGATTTTTCCCGGATTTTCAAATAGAAGTCCGTGATCTGAATAATCACTTAGTATTGCCAGAGAAAAAAAATGGATGGTATTCTGGTACTTATGGTAAAAAAGAACCAACTGAATATCAGGTATTTCGGACTCCAACATCAAAGTTAATAACCCGGATTTTTTCAGCAGGGATATCGAATCAATGAAAATACTACTCATTCACCAATATTTCCTGGAGAAGGAAGATGCCGGAGGTTCTCGGTTCAATGAAATGACGCGAATGTGGGCAGAGGCTGGTCATGAAATTACAGTTGTGGCGGGTATGATTCATGCAAATGCTTCCAGGAAATATCCGCGATATAGAGGCCGATTTTTCTTTAATGAAGAATATTCACCCGGAATACATGTTTGGCGCTGTCATGTTTCAGAAGCCTATAACCTGAATTTTTTAGGGAGGCTTTGGGGCTATTTCAGTTTTGTTTTTTCCAGTTTACTGGCTTGTTTTTTCAAAGTAAAAGGTCCTTTTGATCTGGTTCTTGTGACATCACCGCCCTTGTTCGTTGGAATCACTGGATTGGTTGTGAGCAAACTGCGAAGGATTCCGCTTGTATTTGAGGTGCGGGACCTTTGGCCTGAATCTGCCATAGACACGGGAGTTTTGACCAATGGGCTTTTAATCAAACTTGCCTACTGGTTTGAAAAAACCATGTACAAGAATGCTGCTTTAATCAATGTGCTTACACCAGCTTTTGAGCGCACACTTATCGAAAAAAAGGGAATAACTGCTTCCAAAATTTCTATGATACCCAATGCAGCGGATTTTGATCTTTCAGACCAATTGCTTGGGCGGGTAGATATATCGGAGTTTCGAAAGAATCTTGGCTGGGAAGGTAAATTTGTTGTAGTCTATGTTGGTGCACACGGAGTGGCAAATCACCTCGAACAAGTTTTGAACACAGCGGAAATCCTGAAGAATACAAATGCTTTGTTTGTTCTGATTGGTGATGGAATGCGTAAGAATGCATTGAAGGAAATTGCCCGGACCAAGGGACTTTCAAATGTTGTTTTTTTTGATCTGGTGAATAAAAAGAAGGTCTACGAATACATGATTTCAGCCGATGCGGGTTGCTCGGTCCTCAAAAAGGTAGATACTTTTAAAACCATCTACTCAAACAAAACATTCGACTATATGGGTTGCCAGGTGCCAATTTTGATGGCAATTGATGGTATATCAAAAGAACTGGTTGAAATATCTGGGGCAGGGCTTTTTGTGGAGCCTGAAAATCCTGCTGATTTTGCAGAGAAGATCAGGTGGATGATGGATCATCCAGAACAGGCCAAACAAATGGGTTTAAATGGATACCAATACGCGAAGGAACATCTTCATCGCAGCATTCTCGGAATAAGGTACTTGAAAAAGCTGGAGGGACTGGTCTAAAAAAGAAAAGGCCATGACAACGTCACGGCATTTTCCGATCATTAACTAAACCTTTTTCAATAATGCTAACTTCGAATTTTTGAGGTTCTCCGTTGCATTATCCAAAAACCACGGAGCAAATGTCGCTTTAATCCATTGTTTTATTTTAATTAATTTTCAAGCAATCCTCACATGGCATGTTGTACAGTTCATGTGGAATGTTTAATTGGTATTGTGTCTATATTTTGGAAATATGTATTCCATTCCATGGAAAAAGGCCCCCGGTATGGATGGTGAGGATTTTGCTTCCTTTGGAAAACACTCTTTTCCGGGCTAAATCTGACACGGCAAAAAACAGTTTGCCACTGTAAACATGCTCTGATGGAAGCTGAAAATTTTGTTCCAGCGCAAGTTGAAAATCAAAAAGCTCAGAATTTTGCTTCGCATAACCTCCAAAATGGTACTGGCCATGCCAGTTAAGCTCCGGAGATTGTTCTAGTTTACTTTCGGAAAGCATCCTTAGACTTTCCAATTCAATACCGCCACCAGAGCGTAAAACTTCAACGGAATGCAGGCGGCAATTTTTATTCAGCCCTGCCAGAAATCCGGCACTGGTTCCTCCCGACGCTGCCGGAATTAGGATGTCGGTAAAGTCTGCAATTCCGGAAATGTGTTTTGCCCAATCCGCAACATGCTTCACAGTTTCCGGGGCAGAGGCGCCAAGGGGTACTGCGCAATCCTCTCCAGACTCCGGCCAAATGGTTTTCATATCAAGCTTTCCAGACAAGATTTCTTTAAATGCATTTCGAGATACCGGCCTGAGCTCGGCACCAAAACTTCGCATTTGTTGAACCGCTGGCGCTTTGTCCCATTCATGAATTTCTCCCCGAACCAAAAATCTAGATGTCTTGCCCAAATTGGAAGCAATGTTGGCCAATGCCAAAAGGTGGTTCGACCAAGCGCCACCAATTGAAACGAATCCAGGATTATTCTCAATCAGGCATTTTTCTACGAAATGGCGAAGCTTATACCATTTGTTTCCCTGAATCCAGGGATGAAACAAATCTCCGCGAAGGACAGAAACCTCGATTCCGGCTTCTTGAAATTCATGTGAATCCCAAGCTTGAATGTGGTGGTCTGGGTGCTGGAAAATGTCAGGATTCATGAAAAATTTAAGTCGGCTTTTGGTCGATTCGCAAAAGAAACCAAATTGCGTTCCTGTACACACTAAACTTATTTGATTTTGGAAAATGAATTGTTGGGTTTGATGACCCTTACCCGAATTCCTGGAATTGGGGATGTCCTTCTAAAGCAGTTGGTGGCCTATTCGGGCTCTGCTGTTGCTGTTTTAAATGCATCTGGTGCAGCGCTTGCCAAAATTCCAGGCATCGGATCTGTTCTTGTTAACGCCATTATTTCGAACAGAAATGAATGCCGTACGGCGGCTGAAAATGAGTTAAACAGACTCATTCAAACAGGTGGTAGAGCCATTCATTATCTTCAAGCTGAATACCCTTCGCGCCTGAGGTCGATTCCCGATGCGCCTCCGGTAATTTTTGCCAGAGGCACATTTACTTTCGATAATCCAAAGGTGCTGGCAATCGTTGGAACTCGACAAGCCACTTCTTATGGGAAGGCCGCAGTTGAGTCTTTTCTGGAGCAGTTACAAGAATTTCGGCCAGTAGTTGTAAGTGGACTCGCCTATGGAATCGACATTCATGCGCATAAAACGGCACTGCAGCTGGGATTGGAAACCTGGGCGGTAATGGGGACAAGCCTTAATCAAATTTATCCTGGACCGCACAAATCCATTGCTGCAAAAATTGAGGAACAAGGCGGTTTGCTTACAGAAGTTCCATTGGATGCGGAGCCAGAGCCATCTAGATTTCCAGCCCGCAACAGAATTATTGCTGGTTTGGCAGATGCAGTCTTTGTGGTGGAGGCAATGGAAAAAGGCGGCGCGCTGATTACTGCCCGACTTGCGGCTGATTATTTTCGGGATGTTTTTGCCTTGCCTGGAAATATAGGTCAGGCGACTTCAGCAGGTTGCAACGCGCTCATCACTTCCAACATTGCTTCGCTTGCAAGTTCCGGTTCTGCCATTGGTTTGGCCATGGGCTGGACACCGGATTCTGTGGCAAAGAAGGTTTCTAAATCATTGGAAATTCCTGCTGATTTATCGGCCGAAGATGCCAATGTGATCAAATTGATGCTTCACGGAGAAATCCATTTGGATGAAATTGCATGGAAGTCGGGAATTCCAGTAAATCGTATTGCCGGAATTTTACTGAATCTGGAATTTGCAGGGCATGTAAAATCGCTTCCGGGTAAAAAATTTGCAATTCGCGATTGATGGGTAAATCTATCGGACATTGGTATGTTTGTCTTTCTTAATCAACTAACGGTCTCCAGTTTCATTGGAACACAATTATTACCAATTACTTGAAATCGGCGTTCGGTCTACACAGGCAGAAATAAAGTCCGCATATAAGAAGCTCGCTCTCAAATACCACCCGGATGTAAACCAGGGTTCGGTGGAGCATGAGGAAAGATTTAAGTTGATCTTGGAAGCTTATCAGACACTTTCTGATCCTGCCAGAAAGAACGTTTACGACATGAAGTTGTTCTATAATGCTGTGGGGAAATCAGCTTCAGGTTTTACTTCTGGTCCCGACTCTTCCTACCGAAATGTGCCAAAAACCAGAAGGGAAAAGGAAGATGAGGAATATAAACGGCGAAAATCTCAAAGAGAAGCTTACCGGGAATTTAAAGGCACAAGCAATTTGAGAAAAATTGACATCCATACAGTTGCAATTGCGTTGTTGGTGTTCGGAACTTTCATTATGATTTCGATTTGGTTTGGAAACATGATGAACCACCATACCGCCAAAAATCACCTTGAAAAAGGGAATTTTGTTTTAGCCCTGGAATTTGACGATGAATTTGGGGAAGCCTATTACGCAAGATATCTTGCATTTAAGGAAAACAATGCGAATCCAAAGGTCTTGCTTCAGGACCTTAACCTTGCCATTCGATTCGCCAATGAACCCAAAACAAATTGGATGCTCGATCGGGCAATGTTGTTGCTAGCCTTGGATAGCGTGGATGCTTGCCAAAAAGCACTATTGGAATTGAGAAATTCTGAACCAAAAAATGATACCGTTTGTGTGCGTTTGGGTGAATTTTATGGTTTAAAAATGAAACAACCGAAAAAAGCCCTTTTCTATTTTGATTCGGCTTTGGCAATTCGGTCGAGTTATCCGGCCTTGCTGGGTCGCGCAGAATCACTATATAAATTGAAGCGATTCTCTCAGGCCTTGCCTGCATTTTCGGAATGCATAAGTTTGAATTCGTCCGATAGGAATTTGTTTTTTTACCGTGGGTCTGTTTATCTGGCACTTGGAGATATACAATCTGCCTGCCCAGATTTGAATCAGGCACTCAACATGGGGTCGATGGAGTCCAAGCCCTTGGTAGATGGATTTTGCAATCAGCCTACTGAATAATTTCTTTCTTTATTTCAGCATATCCTGGATTTCGGAAAATACAGCTTCCGGTTCTACAGATTTCAAACACAGATTGTTTTCACAAGCTCCATATTCTTTTCCGTCATAGCATGGGCGACAGGCAAGTTGCGCCCCACCCCAGATGTATCGGGATTTCTTGTTCAGGCTCTTTTTTTCTTCCGGCATGGTTGGTCCAAAAAGACCCAGCACCGGACA
>CANETC010000022.1 GCA_947441055.1 Cytophagaceae bacterium
GGGAAAAAGTCAATATTCCGGAAGATGACCTTGCAGATAAAATTCTTCAGGCAGCGGGAAATTCCGACTTGTATTTCAGTAAACTGGAAGAATCGGGTTATAAACACCGCTCATTCAGTTTGTCAGAGAAAAAATGGAAATCGATTGATTGGCCTTTTGAATCAAATGCTGTGATTCAGAATTTTTCTGCAGACGGCTCCAGGCTTCTTGTACAAACTGAAAAGGCGGTTCATCTTCGGGATCCCGCAACAGGGATGTGGAAAAACATCCCCGTTTTGAAGCCTGATACAATGTGTAAGGGCAGTGAAAACAAACTGGTTTTTTTTGGAAATGAACTGGTATGCACCAATGGAAAAAATTTGTTCTCCTCGGTTGATTTCGGAAAAATCTGGCAGCGCCAGGGAAAAGAATCAGACAGTATTATTTCCATCAAAAAATTTGCCTGTTCCGGCCCTAACAGAATCATTTGCGGTGAAAAAATCCGGTATGTGGATTCCCCGGTTTATTCAGACGACGGGAGTTCCGTAATTTCGTATCATAAAATTCCGGAGAACCGCTCATTTGCATGCATCTCTTCCGATTCAGGAAAGACTTGGAACGATGTCTCTTCAAGATTTGATAAATTTTCCTATGCCGGGGAAGCAGGAGTTACAGATTCAATATTTCTCCTTCAATGGGGAGCAAGTTATTATACTTCATCCGATAAAGGTTTCACCTGGAAGGAATACAGCAGCGCCGAA
Source organism: Cytophagaceae bacterium (assembly GCA_947441055.1). Classification (GTDB taxonomy): domain Bacteria; phylum Bacteroidota; class Bacteroidia; order Cytophagales; family Flexibacteraceae; genus CAMDMI01. The sequence goes on from CANETC010000022.1 coordinate 741, forward strand.
GTTCAGGCAATCGGGCTTGATTTTTTATCACAATTAGGCTCCATGTTTTCCTCCATGATGTCATTCATGTTCAGTAGCTTTTCCAATGCCCTGAGCATTAAAATAGATCTTGGCTGCGGAAATGTTTCCGGCTTTTCGCTTCCGGGAGGCTTTAACGGAAAAAATATTTATCAGCAAGACAGCCATTTGTTCATTTTACAAAATACCGGCATTTCTTATTCGGCCGGTCCATCCAAAAAATGGTTTGAGGTAAGTAATTCAGCCCTTCAGAGAGGTGTTACTTCATTGGCATTCAGCAAGGAATATCTCTACGCAACGTCTTCACATTATGGCCTCTGGAGAATAAAGCTGACAGACCTGGAAAAGCGGGTACGCTCTGCACCTTGATTTTTTGGTATCAACTTGTGATGAAGCCTTTGGCAGAAGAGGTCCTCTTTGAGAAAAAATATGCTTCAACTCATCCAAATAGAATGGAAGCGAAGGTCGCTTTCTCCATGCCAAAATGTGCTGCTATTTCAACAATCCGCATCCGGCTTACATTGGTCGGTTAAGGACATTCTGGTTAGCTATTCAGCATGACCTTGAACCTTTTGCCCTTACCCGGCTATTGTGTAAGCTCCAAAGGACCATACAAACGCCCGAAGGGATGCTGAAAATGCGGGTGGAGAAATAGTTTATTGTGAGGCTAACCTAAATATAACAAATGGATTAGAACTTCCAACTAAGGTGATGATCATGAAAACTTCAAATGCCGGCGTAGAGAGAAACCACTATTAATGGTTCTTTCATTCCACTTAAAGTTCTCAATAACTTATAATAATTTTCAATCTTCAATTTCATTACTTTCTTGAATTTCATCTACCAACTTCTTCTCAAATTTATTATGGATAAAGAGCATTGAAAGTCCAAATAAAATGGCAGAAACAATTAGTAAATTATTAATGATACCGCTAACAGAAAAAGATATTCGAATTAATATAGTTGAAATAATAAATCCTGAATTTCGAATAACCTTGTGGAACTCGTCTGTGTGGAAAAATGAAAACAACAACAGTATTACATCAGCAATAATCAGAATATTGAAAAACTGTTCAAAGAAAATATTATTGATATTCTTAAAAGAAATAGCATTTGCTTCAAGTGGTTGAAAGACACCAAAAACCCAATTTAAGAATGAATATATTGCAATAACTAATAGTATAGGAACCAGGGCTGTAGCTATCCATTTTTTCGCGCTTATAAATTTTGAAATACTTGAAAAATGGTTTTTACTATTTTCATTCGTTCTATATACTCTGGTTCGTTGAACTCGGAACAGATAAATTAAATAGAATAAAACGACCGATGATAATATATCATAGGTAAACTGCAAATCATTTTTACTACTAAACCAATTTGACGAAAGTGATAGATCTGAAAGATCTTTGAACAACCGTCTAATAATGATGAGTGCAATAATTTCATATTGCTTTGAAATATATATAGAAGTGGATTTGGGGAGATAATAAATTAAAAGATAAACCTCGTAAACCAGAATAAAAGAAAAAGGAGTGTAAATAGCTGCTATTGGATTTTTTAACAAGTTTGATGGTTCATCGATGGTAATAATATTAAAATGTATTAATCCTATAATTAATAAGTGGACTATGAAACTCGCTAAAGCAATCCATAGGATAACATGTTCACTCCTTTCCTTGGTTTTTTTTGAAAGAAGTTTTTGATAAAGTTTTTCCAAAAGTTTTGATAAGTTCATGTTCATTTATTCAATTAAAATATTCTATAACTTAAAATCAGTTAGAAATGTAAGGATGACCACTAAGGATTTAGGGCTTGCCGAAGGTAGCGATTTTCACCACAAGTACTGATACGCAGTCCGCCATTGGCGAATGAGTAACCACAAAACTGTCTGCGCAGGCCTGAACCGGAACGGGCAGGAAGTACGAAACCCCGCCTTTTGGGTAGTTGCTATTATAGCTAGTGGCATTTTCAATATTTCTATGTTTTTCAGAGATTCTTAAAATTCCTTAAGCAACCTTCCTGACTTTATTAAAGGATCTTTAAATCCATTTTCTCTTAATGCATACCAAAATGTAACTGCATTAATTCCAAGTATGGGAATCCCAATTTTTGATTCAAGTTTTTCTGTCACATCAGTCATACTCATGTTTGTGCCCAGTTGAACCACTGCATCCAGTTTGTTTTCAGGTGTAGCAATATATTTTAAGATTGCTTCCTCTTTTGCCGGATCAGGAATATGGGCAATATCAGACAAACTGGTACAGGAAAATCCAAAAGTGGCAACAACCTCATAGCCCATATCCTCAAACATTTTTTTTGCGTTTTCATTGCCTTTGGCATTGAAGGGACTTATCAGGCCTATTCTTTTCGCTTTATATTTTTTCAAGGCTGCATCGGCTGCATCATGCCAGGTTGACCAAGAGTAAGGAAATTGGATTTCAATTTTATTCATGACTTCCCTGATTTCTTTCAATCCATATACAATATGTTCCAGACTAATGCCCAAAATCAAATATTCCGGTTGAGCTAATGCTGAATTTTTAACAGCATTTTCAAGGCCTCCAATGAATTGATTTTTGAATGACTCCAGATCCGCCTCATTTGAAATCGTGATTTTCGGAGTATAAACATTTGAAGTGTGAAGCCCAATACCCTCCAGGCTCGCCTGATTGTTGAATATGATGCTCCAAAGTTCATATTCCATACTGGTATTGGTGGCGGGAATTAAAAGTCCGAACTTTCGATTAAAACTTTTACCATCAGGAAATCTCTTATTGGTTTCAAATGCGAAGTTTGTGACCGGTTCCCCATTTAATACAAACTGGCTGGCAAGGATTGAATTGGCTGAGGAGGCATTTACCTCCGGGAGATTGATGGTTTTTCCTGACAAACCCCCAGTAATTTTTTGCGATTGCCTACTCATTCCAATTGGATTATTGGTCTGGGATATGCATTCTTCAGGAGAGAAAGCAACCAATAAGCTTATTACCAAACACAGGTAAATTCGGGTATACATCAACATTTATTCTTCAGTTGTTTTAAAATGACATTCGTGCTCCTGTTTCTCAGCTCGGCAAAGTGGAGAAAATCGAAGTACAAAAGTTGAATTTACTACTAAAATTCAATTGAAAAGCTGCTATTGAGTTTTGCCCTTCAGCCCGCCTGATACAAAATCCGTGTTAGCGGTTCGTGCTTTTCTGTCCCAGTAAGTATAAAGTTTGCAATCATTCTAATATTTTTCTTTCAAAAACTCACGAATGGTTTTCAAATATAGTTTTGGTTGCTCAACTGAAATAGAGTGCCCGGCCTCTGGAATAATTTTCAATTGATGATTTGGAAAGAGTTCTAAATACTCATTCAGAAAACCCCAGGGCTTATTATCACACTGTCCTATCATTAGCAAACAAGGAATTAGTAAACCTTTTAGTTTTGGTCTAATGTCTTGGATTTTGTTGAAACTATGAGCTGTCATCACTTGTGCATAAAAACCACCACCACCTTCTGCTTTCAGTGCTTTTGAAGTATCACAGACTGCGGCTTTGTTCAACTTAATATTGAGATACGTTTGATAATCATCAACTTCTTTATCTGAAGCAAGTTTTTTACCGAAAGTTTTTGCCCAAAATGTAATGGCATTTACTCTAATGTTTCTTGATTGTTCATTTGCATCTATATTTGAATAAGGTGGTAATCTCAAGTTCAAACCATCAGGTGCATTTCTTTTTAATAACTCCTCATGCATGGGTTGTATTGGGCCAGCACCTGTTAAAATAACCTTGTCCACTTTGTCAGGGTTGTCAGCAAGATATAGGGTAGCAAGAATTGCACCCCATGATTGACCAATTAATATTACTTTCTCTGAACCTATCTTCTTAATTATTTCTTCCAAATCCTTTTTGTGTCGATCAGCAGTGTATTCATTTATGTTTGATAATCTTTCCGATTGCCCACTTCCAATTTGGTCGTATAAATAAATATCAAAACCATCTTCTGAAAGTGGTGACAGCATTTTAATATTTCTTTCAGAAATAAATCCACCTGGTCCACCTTGCAAAAAAATAATAGGAAAAGGTTTTTTTATGCCTTTGTCGGAAACCAGCGTATAGGCAATCTTTGAACCGGTCTGCAAGTCCCAATATTGAGTGCCTTTTCGTTTTTGCATCTGAGGAACATCATAACTTCTCGGAATAAAAACCGCAAGCATGCTGAACACTAAGCACAACAGCAAAGCATATTTAAGAAATTGGAGGATGTTCTTTCCCATTCATTGTCCTAATAAATACTTGCTGTCACTACTAAGTTGGTAATGTTCACAAGCATGACCGCTAAAGCGCCTGTACTTTGAGATGGAGTGGAGTTTTAGCACTGGATCTCATGCGTTTCGCTGAACTTTCTTTTTTGTGGCTGCGCTCCCGCGACCTGACTCTGCCACTCCATATCAAACCATCTGGTTTGGGCTGGTTTTAGTTTTTCGTTTATAAATTTCTTTCAAATTTTAGACTTTTAAAGCAAGCCTAAATAGTTCATTTTCTAAATTTTAATAAATTTCAAAAATGAAGTTGAACCTCCTTTGTTAATTTCTATATGATAAAAACCCTGACTTAATTTTTCTGACTCTAATGCTAGGGAGTGTTTGCCTTCTGCAAAATGTTGAGCAGTTAATTCTTTAACCAAAATACCACTTGAACTAAAAATTCTTACAGAAACAAATTGTTCACTTGACACATAAAATGACAGAGTGCTTTCATCGGTACTGGGGTTTGGATATAAAATATCCTTTTCCGCCAATTCAAGTTTTTCGTCTTTTATCGAAGTGAAAATAGGGACATTTGAACGCAGGAGCACAAATCGGTTTGGAGATTCGGTCATTGCATAAATTTTACCATCAGGTGCTTGCCTTACATCTCTAAAGCGCGCGTAACCATTCATGCTCCTTGATGAAGACATTCTTTTGTTGTCTTTCATCTTAAGCCAATGAATATGAGTTCCAGCCAAAGCACCAATTAAAATATCGGCCTCATTGTTTGGTTGTCCATTCTTAATAAAAGTCATTCCACATGGAGCAATAGAGGGAACCCAATAAGTGAGTGGCAGTACCATTCCCGGAAGTGTGGTATCCGGCGTAATAGGAGTTCCATCGTAGTTGATGCCAAATGTAACCGCAGGCCATCCATAATTGACATTAGGTTTAATCAAATTAAGTTCGTCTCCTCCTCTAGGGCCATGTTCGTGGGCGTAAATTTCCCCAGTTGCAGGATTCATGGCCATACCTTGAATATTTCTATTTCCCCAACAAAATATTTCAGGTTTTGCATTGGGAACACCCACCAATGGATTACTTAAAGGTACAGTTCCATCATCGTTGAATCGCAATACTTTGCCAAAATGGTTGCTTTTACTTTGTGCACTATCTTGCACTCCACGATCACCCACCGACATATAAAGCAAAGTATCTCTATCAAAAACGATTCTACTGCCAAAATGAACGCCGGAATTACGAACTGGTAAGGCCCTGAACAACTCTGTGAAATTTTGAAGTTGGTTGCCTACAAGCGTTCCTCTGCCTAATGCTGTTGTCTGCCCACCAGTTGCCGCAACTGCATAAGTGAGATAAACAAAATTGTTACTGGTGAAATTTGGATGCAAGGCAATATCCAATAATCCTCCTTGACCAGTTTGTGTAACAGTGGGCAAACCACTTATTTCATTAAGCGTGCCGGTAGGTATCGTATAACGATAAACTTTGCCTTGTTTTTCTGTAAACAGTACTTCATTGCTGTCGATAAATGTAAAGCCCCAGGGAGCAGCAATGTTGTTAAGTAAAACTGTATCTTCATACAATTCTGGGGTTTGCGAAAATCCGGTATTTGCAATGAATAAAAATAGGGCGCTCATCACGATCAAACCCAAATTAATTTTATGCTCTAAGTTGGAGAAGAAGCTTGATTTTTTCATTTTCTTTAGCGTAAACATTAAGAAATTCCGTTTTTTTAGATGGTCTCTGGCCTCCATTTTATTAGTAGACGAAATTAACTATTTGTCAACTTCAAGAAACATTAAAATTTCTTTTTTTCTGTTGAAATTCTCCTTCAAGTTATTAAAAACGACCCTGAGGGTTTTCGGCATGGCGAAAGTGGTGATTTTTAGCAGAAAAATTAAATCGAAAAACTGATGTTGAACTTTGAACAAATATGCCAAAAAAGGACTTTAACCGCAATATTGCCAAAAAGATGTTAGCTAATCTTTGTTGATATACTTTGATACTAGTTCTTTTAAAATGCAAAGTCAAAAATCGCACCGATTGTAACACCAAAAGCAAGCCCAAGAGCAATGCTATGCTGAACATTTCCTGACTTATTGCCATATACCAATCCGAATAAAAGTCCAAGTTCGGATCCAATTGCAATTCCACTTCCCTCATTTCTTTTTTTATTATCAGTCATAAGTTCTAATTCCAAGTGTTTTGTTTTCTGATAGATGTTTGTTGGATTGTCCTTTAAATTGACCGCTAACTATCCTCTTTCCGCAATATTGCGTATATTTCAATAAGTAAATCGCCTTGTCTGGAATCGGCATTTACCGTTTCAAAATAGTCCCTTGATTCCTCCTGGTTGAAGCCAGTCTCCACCGCCGTTCCAAATTTTCCTTTTTGTAGTACTTTCTCAAAAAAACAACAAAGTACTCCAGATGGGTGAAGTACTTTGTTCAAAATAAAAAAAAGTACTTCAGAGTTTGGAGTACTTTTTTCCAAAAAGTAAAAAGTACTTCATTGGTTAGTAGTACTTTTTCTAAAAAATAATAAACTACTACAAAGTCTCTTCGCTCCGCTGTCAGGAAAAATATTCACAGCCTGTGTGGTTTTTTTGAATGAGAACTTGCACAATTATTCCCGCTTCTATTTATTCGCATCAACTATTGTAGGATTTATATATAAACTGGATTAAGAAATTCAGGGAGACGTATGGGCTATCGCTCCGTCAACTTGCTCATCTCACCGGAAAAACGGTGAAATACATCTCCGTACTTGAGACACGGAGCCGGATTCCATCCACTGTTTTTGCTGCCATCCAAGAGTTGGAAGAAGTGTTTCTGGTCGCCAACAGTGAGATTCCTGAAACCGATTTTCCAAACAATGTCCTCTCTGCCGACACTCTTGTCCAGGAACTCCACCGTCGTATCGAAAGAAGAGAAATTCAGCTCAGTCGTTTGGCAGAAAAACTGAAGAAACTGAAGAAAAGAGAACGAGATCTGCTTGTCCTTCAGCGTGTCTTAACCAATTGGAAAGCCAAAAAACTAGACACCGATCCGGACATTCTCAGCAAGATGGGACCCATTGAATCTGGCATCAAGGTCGAAATTCTCCGATGCGGACCCGCTGCACAGTCCCGAATCCGGCTGAAAATGGCCCGGGTTCAAGCCGAAATTGATGCCGCCAAAGAAGAAATTGTAAAAATTTCTCCATTCACCGGCGGGTGAGCCTGAAACAAATGATTTTCAATGGGCAAATTTTAGCAGTAGAGACACAACCAACCACGCCAGATCTTGGCAGTAGAGACGCAACCACGCCAAATCGTGGCAAGAATCTTGCGTCTCTGCAATATAGGGTCAAAACGGTTTTTATCGTGCCAGCACATTTTTTTGGTTTCAACCGAAAAGCCCTACCCCTGCGGATTCGACCTGAAATGAAAAAACCTATTAGGCCCGCTGAGACCTTATATTATGCCAGCTGCTCCCCAAGGCCCCGCTTGTAACCACTAAAAATTCTCGGCTTTAACAAATCCAGCCTTTATCCATAGCAGACACCTTTCCGGCGCGGGGAGGATGAAAATCCGCGGAGGGCGCGTTGCAAGTGGGGAGGCCGTTCGGATTTTCTAGACTTTTTTATCCCTCCCACACCCTGGCTCAAAAACATACGTTTTTGCCCCTTTTTGGGTCGGATGTTGAACGAAGTGAAATCCTGCAAGGCAGGACCAAAAAGTAACAAATAACATAAGTGATGGCTTTTCCTTACAGCGAAAAGTTAAAAAGCAGAAATCAAAAAAGATACAAAATCCCCTATCCGTTTCGATGTGTTAGATTCCTGATTGTAGACGACACATCCAATCCAACCATCTCCGAGAAATTCATTTCTGAATTGATATCATTTTTTCCATTAGAAATCCTCTCGTGGAATTGGTCAGAATGACTTTTATGATAATGTCTCCGCCTTTGATTTTAACCCGGTTAGGGGCCGGATTTGGAAAGATGCTGTATCCAGAAAGCTTAGAGAATGACTTTACAAAAACTACTTCTCCGGGAGAAGAACTATGAAGTATACATCAATTGACAATCCAGCCATTCTGGGAATCTGCGAAAATCCCTCCTTCTTTTCTTCCCTACTGTTCTTTACGGAATCTCAACACACGGCTTTTTCCATCGGACAGTATAAGAAGCGCATAAATTCCGTCGGGCAGAAATCTGAAATCAAGCTTGTTGTGGGCAATTTCCGTCGAAGAAGCCCAGACCTGCCTGCCGGTAGCGTCCAGGCAGATAAGCTGCCTCCGGTTGTTGCCTGTAAAATTCAGATGGAATGTTCCTTGGCCCGGATTCGGGAGGAAAGTCATTTCGGAATCTTCTATGCCGGTGAAAAAAACAGAAAGTGAATTTGATTCTGCCTGACAGGAATCGGAAGTGAGCAAAATGCTTTTATAAACCCCGTTGCCGAAAATGAGTGCATCCAAAGAATCGCCGAAAACGCCCAAGAAACTGCCATTCCGGTACCAAAGCTGCAGGGTATCGGCAGAGGAAACCACATAGTTCTGCGAAAGGCTGATTACAGGCGGGGATGGCTGAGAAAAGATTTCGGCCCGCACCTCTTTTCTTGCACTTGGGCATTCCAACAAGCTGATCCGCCAGTCGAAAAAGAAGTAATAGCGGGAAGGTACAGAGGAACCAATAAAATCTACTCCCTCCGATTCAATTGGATAGGAAAGAAAGTTATTCAGTCTCAGCATGCCGGGAACGGTAGAACCTTCACCATCAACCCGATAAAGACCAGGGCTGAGCTCAAGACCGACAGGAACTTTTTCACCGCTAAGATTTCCTGACACGGCTGCCGTGACTTTTCTGTATAAAAAGGTATTGGCCGAATCCTTAATGTTAAAATGAACAGTTCCAGGTCCGGAAGGATGAACCACAACGGAATCGATGCGCAGGGATTTTTTAACCCGGATGAAAAGGCCGTGGTAGGTGTTGATTACATTCAGCGTATCTCCAGCATTGAAATCCACTACCGGCCCAATCCTGTTTCTGCGTATTTTCCGACTTTCTGCCCAATAAGATTTACTGCTGCTCAGGTTGCCGACTTGTATTACACTGCCACTGCCAAGGGGAACTCCTCCCTCAGGCGATTCATACCAGAAAACGCTGTCCGCCGAAGAAGCACTCAGCTGAAGAAAGCCCGGACCACATCGGGAGGCACCCGTCGTTTGCGGACCATTCGGGCGCGCAAGGATTTTCAGTTTCTGGATAGACGCATTTCCGGTATTGGCAGGATTGCTGCTCACAATGCGCAGCACATAGCCGCTGTCGGGTGCAATACCTGCTGGCAACTGAACCAGAATGCTGCCCCGAAGCTGAGACGATGCAAGGCTGCCAATGCTGAGCGGACTGCCGAAATTTCCTGCTGCATTGCTCATCTGCACAGTGAACACATTACCTGGCCCCGGACTCAAGCTGCTGATGTAATTCACCTGAAACCCGCTTTCTGCACAGGCAATCCGGTTGGTCTGTGGTATGGCATAAATGCAGTTTACATCCACCCTGGTTTTAAGCGGAAGTGCATCACAGCCATCTTTTGAAATCGTGACTGAATACTCCCCGGACTGCGGCGGCCCTGCACCCGGTATGGAAACGGCAGCCTGATTACCGGTGAATCCATTTGGACCTGTCCAGGCATAGGAAGCACCATCTACTTCTGTAACCGAAAGCGCCAGTGTACTTCCGCTGCATATACTGTCTGAGGGACTGATGCTCAGCTGCGGAAAATCCACCGCGCCTGCCAGACAGCCTGCAGACTGATAACGCTCGCGGATGAGATCACCCGGTTTAGGACCAAAACCCTTGCTCAGATCTACTCCGAGATTCATCAGATGGCAGTAACTCATCACCGTTCCCACACTGGCAATCCGCGGACCTGTGTAGCATCCTTCTTCCGCAAAAAAACAGCTATCCAGCATGCCGTAATTCCCCGGACTGATTTCCCAACTGCAGGACTGCGTATGCGGAGAACCAAAATTATGTCCCAGTTCATGTGCCACCACATTGATGGTCCAGCTGTAAAAAGGCAGAGGCAGAAAGGAATTGTAGATGTTGCTGTAGCCTAATCCCTGGCTGCAGAGCACATCCAGGTAAGCAACGCCACCGTTGGCCTGGGGCCGAGTCGATAGCAGATGACCAAGATTGCCGGTGAAAGGGCGGACATTCATAGAATCGCCAAAGGCATACAAGGCCTCAAAAGAGGTGGCGTATGGATAGTTGTCTGGCTGCGTATGAACATACACCTCCGATATCCGGATATTGATCCCTTCCTGGGCATAAATTCCTGCCACCACATTGAACATAGATTCCAAGTAATTAACCGTACCAGCCACCGTACCGCCATTGTCCTGAAACATTTTGTAATCACACTCGAAGAAAATATCTACTCTCCGGCAGTTGCCCGACTGCGGACTGCTCTGATTCTGAAGTAGTTTTTTTGTAGAATGCTGAATTCTCTCCTGCACTTCATCACTGTGACATCGGAAGGGATTTTCCTCCCGGATGCCGCGGTCGTTGAAAAGGGCGTATAGGTTACGGCTGCCGTCTTTCAGTTTCACAAGGTTGTAATTGCCTTCGCCAAAGGAAATGATGCCGGAAACCTCGGTTGAACTGATGCTGATGGCAGCCAGAGATGACTTTTCACCCACTACTGTTCCCCGGAACTGAAGTGGTTTTTGCCAGACTTTGTTGTAGCTATTTCCCCCGCTGGTACGAATTTGGAAAGCAGGACTTTCCACGGAGGATGACTGCAATTCCAGCTGCAGGATTTTTCCGCCAGCAAGCGGAATATCGAGAGAAAGTGTTTTGGGCTTACGCTTGCTGATATTCTGAAGTTCATCTTCATTCAGCCGAAGCCAGTGAATTGCTTTAACCTTATTCTCACATTCGCGGCGCATTTCATTTGAAGGATTTCCTTCTGAAAAAAGAGGAGAACCCTTTTTATCGTTGGCATGGATGAAGGAAAAGCTGAATGCAGAAAGAAGGAAAGTTAAAACCAGACGCATAGAGTAGGACTTGTGATGTGATAAGGCGCAATATCATTCATCGGGTTTACTTTTATACCGGACTTTTTTCACTTGCCTTATTCTTTAAGACTTTTCTGGATAAAAAGGTGATTCCCAGCATGCACTGTTGCTTATTAAATTTAGGCAGGAAGTTGCCGAGAATCGAATGGTTCCTGCCAGACGAAGTTTCTTGTTCTGGGTGGCGGCTGAGCACCGACTGGCCTGCTTGTCGAAACCATTGCCTTTCCCTGCCTTGCTGCCTGCAAAAATATCCTCATCAACATTAATCACGACTATATTGAAACTTGTCAGCCCGGCAGAACTTCGGCTACAGCTGATAAGTCGGCGAAGCTCCTGACCTGTGACGCCGTGGCGTTATTTAAAGCAATTTAGACACGGAATACCTGCCTGTGGCAGACAGGGAATTTCTAATGCGGATTCTGGGTTTAAATACCCGTTAGGGCATTGAAAATCATAGCTTTGCGAATTATGGTAATTGTGTATGAAACTAAAACCTCCGCCCGCAATCTGAGAGGCAGATGGGTTGAAAAGTTCGAGAACAAAAACCAAAAACAAATCCCCAAAAACTAACCACTAAACCAAAGAGCGCTCAAGGCGACCGAAAATACAATCCTCTAAATCCCATTACAGGAAAAATGTCAAACCGGAATGTCAAAGAACCATAGGCTCAGCTGCTGTTCACAGCGTTCTGGATAGTAAATTTGCGACTACCGAGGGATTTTCTGATGCCATCTTTCCGTTTAAGCAGGCACAAAAACTCGGTCCGAAACTTTAATACAGCACCCGACCAATGGAAGTTTATAAAATTCAGATCGCGGAAACCCTGGTAGTAACGATCGGCTAGGTCATTACTTTTTTTGTAACGAGAGTTTTCATTAACAATACCCTTAAGCAGGCACACCTACAAAGAAGCCGGAGGAAAATCATTGTCAAGGCAGTGCATCTCTTTTCCTTCATTGCCTTTGTTACCCTGCTTTTTGCCGTCTGGGGTTTGGAACAAAAAGACATTACGCTTTTCATCGGAACAATTCTTACCACGCTGGGCATCGCTTTTTTTGCTCAGTGGTCGCTGCTTTCCAATGTAACATCCAGCCTGCTGCTGTTTTTTAACCACCCAGTGAAAATCGGAGATACCATCAAAGTGTTGGACAAGGATTGCCCTTTTGAAGGGGAGGTAACCGATTTAACCTATTTCTTTGTGCATCTGAAAACCGGTTCCGGAGAGGTCATTGTGGTTCCGAATTCCCTGCTGCTGCAAAAATCGATTTCCATCATCGGGCAAACACCTTTCTAATTGAAAAAACTCCTACCTGTATTCTTCCTGATGCTGAGCCAGTTGGCTTTTTCGCAAACCAGCGCTGCCGGCAGCTGGAATACCCTGAACATCCGATACACCCGAAACGATCAATGGAGCTTTTTTGCCGAGGCACAACTGCGTTCCCTGAAATTTTATCGCCATTTTCATTACTATGAATTCAAGGGTGGATGTAACTGGAATGTTCATCCCAACGCGGCACTCGCACTGGCAGCGGGAAGCTACCAAACCTATGCCGAAGGCGGTAATTTTATCCGGCCCAAAAACAACGATGAATTCCGTATATGGCCACAACTGATTCTATTCCAGCAGTTCGGAAAACTAAAAACCGAACAACGATGCCGCACCGAAATGCGTTTCACCAGCAATGGTTACCGCAACCGCTTCCGCTACCGGATGGGCATAGCACTGCCATTGGGTGGAAAGAAAGACGGCATACAGCAGTTTCAGCTCAGTCTAAACAACGAAATATTTTTTACCGACCGGGAACCCTATTTTGAACGCAACCGCCTGGCCCTTATCCTTCAATACAAACCAAGCCTGTTTTCTACCATTCAGATTGGTTTCCTGCGCCAGTTTGATTACAAAATCAACGATGAAACCCTAAGGATTTTATTCAGATAGGTTATTTCCTGGACTTAATTCCAGCTAAGGAACCTCCAATGGAAAAAGGTATGAACATGAATGAAACTTGAGGATTCTGGGTTTAGGACAAATCACTCAAGGCGAGAATGGCTACCAGAAAATTCTTCTTCTCAACTCAGATGGGCATCCAGCGAAATTTCACAGTTCAGTAGCTTGAAAATGGGACAGTTCTCCTTGGCATCATGTACCAGTTCGATGAACTTTTCTTCTGTTATTCCCGGAATGCTGGCATGAAGAATCAGGTTTGAGTGTGTAACGCCGCCGTTTTCGAGAATCACCTCGCATTCTGTTTTGATTTCATCTGCTGTAAAATCTGCTGCCTGCAGGTTGAAGGCAAGCTTCATGCTAAAACAGCCTGCATGCGCAGCGGCAATCAGTTCCTCGGGGTTGGTACCGATGCCGTCGGCGAAGCGGGAGTTAAAACCATACTGCGCGGCACTCAAAACTGTACTTTGTGATGTCAGACTTCCGGTTCCTTCTTTTCCTGTTCCGTTCCAGATTGCGGTTGATTTTCTTTTGATCTGCATGATGAATTATTTTAAACTTTGATAATCAGTATATTGAACTTCGGAAGTCTTATAGCCTCCTTATTCCAAGCAAAAACTCAAAGCGCAAGAACGCTCCGATGTTTAATGGTGCATTAAAATCATTTCTTCCCTCTTGCGAAAAGTGTCTTTTCCTGAATTGAGGAGAGACGCAACCACGCCGAATCATATTCACGGAATCATTGAACTAACCATAGGGGCAGAAAATTTTCTACCTCTACCTGATTGAAAAACAATTTTTTACCTTGCAATATGAAACCAAACCGCCGTTCGATTCGATTGCCCGGATACGATTATGCATCCGCGGGTTGGTAATTTTTGACGATTTGTTGCCATAAGCGTCAGCATCTATTTGGGGAAATTGTAAGGGCGAATTGCATTCGCCCGAATGATCCTATAATGGAACTAAACCAATTAGGTAGGATTGTTCATGAAGAATGGTTGAAAACTGCAGAGATCAGGCCGGAAGTTGAATTAGGTGAGTTTGTGGTTATGCCAAATCATTTTCATGCGATTTTGGGATTGACCGGTCATTCCGGATTAATGCAGGAAGCGGGCGTATGCAATACGCCCTTACAATCACAATTCATTAAAGCAGCAGACCAAGCAGATACTGATCTTTCTTTTCAGTCTCCTTCCCAAACCATTGGGGCCATAGTCCGTGGATTTAAATCATCCGTTACCAAGCAGATTCGCCAAACGGGTATAGCAAATGATATCTGGCAACGCAACTACTACGAACACATCATCCGAAATGAGGATTCCTACCGGGACATTTCAAATTACATTATGAACAATCCGCAAAACTGGCTGGAGGATGAACATTACTCCTTGTAAAGGCCAAAAAATTTCTGTGCCTTTTCGCAAGAAATCGAATCCCAGATTCAGGCCTTGGTTGTGATTCTAAATTCCTGTCTTTTCCTTTGGACAAAATTTCCAATTAATTATGAAACACCTTTTTTACACCTTCATTGCCTTTGTTTTTCTAAGCGGATTATGGTCCTGCTCCAAAAAGGATGACAGTAATCCTACTCCTACCGGTTCTGACAAAAAATACGCGCTGGTAATCAAATCTGGCGGTCAGTCGATTTCGCTCGGTGGCAACTTTAATTTTGAAGCGCAACTTGTTGGAACAGACGGCAGCATTTTGCCCATCACTTCCGGCATTACTTACGCTTCTTCCACTTCGGGCGTTTTGGGCATTTCAGGCTCAACAATTACAGCCTCGGGGCAGGGAACCACAACCTTAACAGCTAGTTATACCTATCAAGGAAGCACTTATACCGCCTCCGTGCCGGTTGTCGTTCAAGGTCCGGCAGGCCTTTTCGTTGTTAACCCATGGACCATCATGTGGGAAGCAGATGGAACTGAGTTTGAACTGAATCCCATTTACCTCGGCACCCAAAATCCTACTTACACCTATGCCAGTTCTGATGCCAGCATTGCTTCGGTTTCTTCTGCGGGTGTGGTAAAAGTTTTGAAAGCCGGTTCTTGCGTAGTTACCGTGACTGCCAGCCTGGAAGGAAATCCAAAAGTGGAAGTTCCTGTGCTGGTTTTGGGTGAACCTACAGTTCCACTTCCAGTAACACAAGTAAAAATCACCCCAGGTTCCTGGGAAATGTTTAAAGCCGAAACAAAAGGTTTTTCAGCAAAAGCCTTCAAAAGTGATGGTTCTGAAGTAACAGGCAAAACCGTGAAATGGTCGATTCGCACTACCGATTCTACCGGTAATGGTCCAGCTGCCAGCATCGACCAGTCGGGCAATGTCACCGCAATCCGCGTTGGAGAAGCCGTAGTTTATGCAGAGGTTGAAGGGATTGTAGCCCAGGCCAGCATCACCATCAATCCGGAATATGCCTTCATCATTTCACCATTGTTGAGCAGTCTTAGCGCAAATGAATCCAAAACATTTACTTTGAAAACCTATCAGATCGACAAAGTAAAATACCGCGCAAACGATCCAAGTGCCTTTTCTGAAATTGCCAATCCGGCTTCCATCAAATGGATGTTGCCATTTGCACAGATTCCAGGATTTGGTTCACAGTTTCAGATTACCTCTTCAAATTCTTCTTCCTGTACAGTTAAAGCAAAAGACAATGCCTTTCCAGGCTTTGCCGAATTCCTTTTGGCCTACATTGAAAATGACGACAATTATGCCTCAGGTGTAGCTACTTTAAATGTAGCCATGGGAGGAGGCGGTGGCAACTGCGATTGCGGGGCTGAAAATCCATCGGTTGCAAGCATTGCTGTTTCTTCAACAAGCTTAAGCCTATCTTCCTTTCCTTTCCCTCAAACGGCAACCATTAACGCTGTGGCAAAAGATGCATTGGGACAGACAGTTGCAGGTGCAGAAATTAAATATTGCAGCAGCAACGATTTTGTAGCATCTGTAGATTTCACAGGAACCATTACGCCCATTGCTGCCGGAACCGCTCAAATTACAGTTTGCGTTGGAAGCAAATCTGTTACAATTAATGTGACGGTCAACTAAATTGAACAAACTTTATAAAAAAGACCGGTTGCAGAACCGGTCTTTTTTATTGCCCTAGCCTCTTACTATTGGCCCTTACTTCAGTTTTTTCAACAATGGCAAACCCGTAAGCCGGGAAAGTTCTTCCGAACCCGCCAATCCCTCCGGACTAAATGCCCAGACAAAGAGAAATTGAATGGGATGATCCTTTGTAATACTTTCAATTGCCTCAAGGGCAAGCTTTCTGGCAATGCCCTTGCGCCGGTATTCCTCCAAAACCATGGCTGAACACAAATAAATTGACTCATGTTTTTGTTCTGGTTTCACACTTTCGAACAATTCTTTTTCTGAAATTTTTCCTTCCATAAAAAGATGCATCTGCTCCAGATTGCAAGGAATCATCAACACCCAGGCAGCCGGGCCATTGTCATCTGCAAACTCTGAAACTGTAGCCGGATGAATTTCCTCCAGTCGCGCAAGCACCTCCTGGTTTACATCCAGCTGGCCGGCATCGTTTTTGGTATCAAAGACTTGCTCTGCAAGGGCAATCATGCGCTCAAAGTTGGATTCAGGCATTTTTCAATTTTGATTGAAGCGCAAATAAAACAGGCGCTTATTCATCATGGAGGATTATTTTCAAGTCTATTTTTTTGAATCTATCCTGTCTTACCAAAAGAAAATCGGCGGACTTTACAGAAGAAACAACAGCCTCGGACCTACAAAGAGAGAAAATTAGTTTCAGTTCCCACTTTAGATTACAAAGCTTTTGGGTCAACACTTAATTTCCCGTTCAAAACACCCTTCCTTTCCTATTTTTGCTGTTCATGTTTGAGAGTCGGCAGCGTACCATCATCTTCGTTTTTGCTCTGGTGGCATTTGTAATGCTGTTTAGGCTTTTTTACATGCAGGTAATAGACGACAGCTATAAAGAAGCGGCAGCCAATATTTCACTTCAACGCATCATCGAATACCCTTACCGCGGGATTGTGTATGACCGAAAAGGAAAAATTTGCGTGTACAATGTGCCGGTTTATGATGTGATGGTTCTGCCCAAGGAGGTAAAAAAGGGAATGGATACCCTCCGTTTTTGTGAGCTTTTCGGCATCACAAAAGAGGAATTTTCCGAAACCATCACTGCCGCACGCACCTATTCAAAAGTAAAACCTTCGCCTTTCATCAAGCAACTGAGTCACACCGAATTCGCCAAAGTTCAGGATCAGCTCATCGACTTTCCGGGCTTCTTTATTTCCCCACGGACAGTGCGGGGTTACGACCACAGTTCCATGGGAATTGTGTTGGGTTATATCGGTGAAATTTCTGCCGGAAGACTTGAAAAATACAAGAAAGAAGGCAACAACTACTACCGCTCAGGCGATTACCTCGGGATTTCAGGTCTGGAAAATTATTATGAAGAACAGCTGCGCGGCAAACGGGGCGTAAAATTCATGATGGTGGATGTAAATGGCATTCAAAAAGGACATTACAAAGAAGGCATTTTTGACACAGCCGCCGTTCGGGGTGAAAACCTTTACTCAACCGTAGATCTGGAATTGCAAAAGTTTGGGGAAGAGTTGATGAAAAACAAAAAGGGTTCAATCATCTGCATGGAACCCAAAACGGGTGAAATTCTCGCCATGATTTCATCTCCAACCTACGACCCCAACCTGCTTCGTGGAAGGGATTTCTCCAAAAACTACCTCGCATTGCAAAAAGACCCACTGAAACCCCTTTTCAACCGGGCACTGATGGCACCATATCCACCGGGTTCAATCTTTAAAACCTTGCAGGCACTCACCGCCATGCAGGAAGGCGTAATTGACAGCAACATGGTTTGGCCTTGCGTGCAAGATGTGGTTCACTGTCACCCACACCCCGGCCCTTGCAACCTAAGGCAAAGCATCCAATGGAGTTGCAATCCTTATTATTTACAGGTTTTTCGCAGGATCATCAATCAGCACAAAAGCGGCAATACTTTTCTGGATACCCGCATTGGGTATGACAAATGGAGAGAATACATCAGCTCATTCGGAATTGGACAAAAACTCGGCATCGACATGCCAAGCGAAAAGAAAGGGATCCTTAGAACCGTTGCCTATTACGACCGGATTTATGGCGAAAAACACTGGAAATACTCCAATGTCTATTCCCTTTCAATCGGACAGGGAGAGCTGGGTATGAGTCCTTTACACATGGCCAATATGGCTTGCATTCTTGCCAACAGGGGCTATTATTATACACCGCACTTTATTAAAAAAATCGGAGAAAAGGGAACAACTCCTGCTCAGTTTAAAGTCCGCCATCAAACCAAAGTTGCCGCAGAACATTTTGAGTCCATTATCACCGGCATGCAATGGGCGGTTCAGGGCGGAACAGTTTGGTCGCAAGCGAGAATGAAAACGGTGACCATCTGCGGCAAGACCGGAACGGCGCAAAACCCACATGGAAAGGACCACTCCATTTTTATTTGCTTTGCCCCGAAAGACAATCCAACAATTGCTGTCGCCACTGTAGTGGAGAACTCGGGCTTTGGAGGCTTTGTGGCTGCGCCCATTGCTACCCTCATGGTAGAAAAATATTTGAACGACACAATTCAGCGGAAAAATCTTTACGAGCATATGCTCAGCAGAGATTACATCCACAAAGACACATCATCCAATGGCAAGACAGGAGAAGCTGGTAAAAACCATTGACATTCCACTTTTGGGAATGTATCTAGCCTTGCTGCTGCTGGGCTGGCTTACCATTTATGCCTCCGAACTGGATGTAAATGCCGACATCGACGCCTGGGATATGAGCATTTCCTCGGGCCGCCAGCTCTTGTTTATTGGCACATCTTCTGTGTTGATTATTCTGATTATGGCAACAGATTACAAGTTTTATGATGTTTTCAGCTATTTCATTTATGCGGGAATTCTCCTTGTGCTGGTTGCCGTTCTTGGGGTGGGAAAAACAGTTGCCGGATCAAAATCATGGCTTGGTGTAGGCACATTCGGGGTTCAGCCTTCCGAGTTTGCCAAGTTTGCCACCTCCCTGGCTTTGGCAAAATACCTCAGCAATCCATTAATCCGACTGGATCGCTGGCCCGACCTGAACCGTGCGGCCATCATCATCGCCATTCCTGCCATCCTAATTTTGCTTCAAAATGACACTGGAAGTACGCTGGTGTTTTCGGCCTTTATCATTCCCCTTTTCAGGGAAGGCCTTGCACCCTGGATTCCCAATTTAGGACTCGGAGTCGTTTTCCTGTTCGTGCTCACCCTCGTTGTTCCGCAAACCTGGCTCTTGGTTGCCATTGGGGTGATTGCGATTGCCGCTTTTTTCATCATCGACAAAACACTCAACAATGTAATTGCCCTGGCCATCATTGCCTCGGTAATCTGCCTTGTGGTGATTGGTGCCAATTATTTCATCAATGATGTTTTACAGCCGCACCAGCGAAACCGGATAAAAGTGTTGGTTCAACCCGGCATCGATCCGCTGGGTGTTGGCTGGAATGTAACGCAATCAAAAAATGCCATCGGTTCCGGAGGCTTTTTGGGGAAAGGTTATCTGGAAGGAACCCAAACAAAATTCGACTTCGTACCAGAGCAAAGCACAGATTTTATTTTCTGTACCATCGGTGAAGAGTTTGGCTTTTTAGGATCGTTGCTGGTTTGCGGGCTTTTTCTGGGCATGCTTTGGCGGCTCGTTTATTTGGCCGACCGGCAAAAGATGAAATTCAGCCGGGTGTATGGCTATTGTGTTGCAGCCATTATTTTTTTCCACTTCACCATCAACATTGGGATGACCGTTGGATTGTTGCCTGTAATTGGAATTCCACTTCCTTTCATCAGTTATGGTGGCTCTTCGCTCTGGTCATTTACAATATTGCTTTTCATTTTCCTGAAGCTGGATGCCCACCGAAGTCAAATGCTGTCAAGAGATGCGGGTTAAAACCTGATTATTCACGAAATAGACAACATATTTGCAGACTATGAGCCAGACCCTACTTAGCCTCATCGTTTTCTGGCCCTTCCTGCTGGCGGCCTTTACGCTTCTGGTGCCGTCGTATATGGAACGCCTCCTGAAGGCAATCCTGGTTGGAGGTATGCTCGTAATGCTGGGACTTTGCATAAATGCCCTCATTCAGTTTGATCCGGCCTTACCAGATGGACAAACCTGGATGGGTTTTCAGCTAGTGGAAAAGCGCGATTGGATAAGCCTTAAACTTGGGGCTTTTGGTGCCTTGTCTATTGATTACCTCGTTGGAGTAGATGGCCTTAACATTGCCTTCTTGCCGCTCACCGGCTTAATTCTGTTGATTGCCTCCATCAGTGCGCTTTCCATCCGGGAAAAGGTAAAAGGTTTTGTACTTGCTTTTCTACTTATGGCCGGCAGCATTGCAGGTTGTTTTGTTGCCCTGGACTTTTTCTTATTCTTCATTTTCTTCGAATTCATGCTGCTTCCGATGTTTTTCCTGATCGGCCTTTGGGGAGGTCCGGCGAAAGAAAAAGCAGCTGTGAAGTTTTTCCTTTATACGCTGGCCGGTTCTGTTTTTATCCTGATGGGCATGATTGCCTTGTATATGTCCTCGATTGATCCTGTTGAAACAGCCATCAATTTTGGTTTGATGGCGCCCGGGGATATGCTCACGAGTGAGATTATTTTTGAGACACAGCAATTGCTGGCCGGTGGGAGTATTCCGGCTGAGCAAATCGTACACACATTCACCATTCCTTATCTGGCCGACCAGAGCAACCTTATTCCATATTCAATTCTCTCCTTTGATTCGGAAACTGCCTTTCTTGGACTTCCGCTTCGCAGCTGGTGTTTTTTCGTTTTGGTGCTTGGATTTCTTATCAAGTTGCCGGCGGTACCCGTGCACACCTGGCTGCCCGATGCCCATGTGGAAGCGCCAACCGCTGTTTCCCTGGTTCTGGCAGGATTGCTTTTAAAGGTTGGCGCGTATGGCCTATTCAGAATTGCATTGCCCATTTTTCCGGAATTGCTGGTTCAGTATGCTATGCCATTTTCTGTCATTGGTCTGCTTTCTCTTCTTTATGGTGGTCTCAATGCACTTGGTAGCCCCGACCTTAAACGGATGATTGCCTATTCTTCCGTTTCCCACATGGGCTATGTGCTGATTGGACTTGCCGCACTTACTGCCGAAGGACTTGGAGGCGCAATTTTTCAATGCATCTCCCATGGACTGATTTCTTCCTTTCTATTTCTGATTGCTGGCGTTATTTATGACCGGACTCAAAACCGAAACCGGGATGATTTTGCCGGCCTTGTAAACCCAATGCCAAGGTTTGTTGCCCTTGCGATGCTGGGCTTTTTCGCGTCCATGGGCATTCCAGGATTTTCTGGATTTATCGGGGAAATTCTGGTGGTATTGGGAGCCTTTAAATCGGCTGGATTTAATCAGTTGATTCCAAGATGGGTTGCCATCGCAAGCACTTTCGGCATGTTTCTTTCGGCGGCTTATTATCTCTATACAGCGAGAAAAATGTTTCTCGGCGAATTCTGGGTAAGAGACAAATCCATTCAGGAAAATTTAAAGGATTTAAACTTTCGTGAATACATCATGCTGATGCCGCTTTTGGCATCCATCATTTTGCTGGGCATATTCCCGCAATACCTGATGGAATACATCAATCCGGCTGTGGAGAAATTAACGCAAATGGTGCAGGGAATTTGATTTTTGAAAAATGACAAAACCAAGTCCAGAAGAACTCGACAAAATCTGCAGCCTTACCATTGAGATGGTAAGAAGTACTTGTGAATTTCTTTTGAGCGAGAATCAAAAATTCCGCATTGAAGATGTCGAGTACAAAGGCCTGAACGACCTGGTTTCCTATGTGGATAAGGAAGCTGAAAAAATGGTGGTTAGTGCCTGTAAAAAAATCCTTCCTGAGGCTGCATTCATTACAGAAGAAGGCACTGTGGACCTGGCAGCTGAAGAATCAAAGCTTGTTTGGATCATAGATCCGCTTGATGGAACCACAAATTTCCTGCACAAACTACCGGTATTTTCTGTATCCGTTGGACTCGTTTGGGAAGGAAATCCAATACTTGGGGTTGTGGGCCATGCACCGGAAGGGAAAATTTACCACGCCAGAGAAGGCGGTGGTGCCTGGTGTGATGGAAAACAAATTTTCGTCAGCCATGAAAGTTCTTTGGAAAGAAGTCTATTGGCAACCGGATTCCCATATTTCAATTTTGAAAAAATGGATCAGTATCTGGATGTAATTAACCACTTGATGAAAAACTCGCATGGTTTGAGAAGAATGGGCTCATCCGCCATAGATCTGGCTTATGTAGCCAGCGGCATTTTCGATGGTTTCTTCGAGTACAATCTTAGTCCCTGGGATGTGGCAGCTGGAATCTGCCTTGTCCGCGAGGCAGGCGGATATGTAAGCGATTTTCAAGGAGAGGACAATGCCCTTTTTGGACGGCAGCTAATAGCCGGAGGTGCAGTACATCCGGCCTTGCTCGAAGCCATCAAAAATCGTTGGAACTGAGTCCGGCTTATTCAGCCGAACTCGTATTTTTCCTTGGCCTTCCTGCTTTGCTGGCAGGCTTTGCGCTTGCATCCGAAGTTGTAGTTGTAGCATTTGCTTTTCTGCGACCACGGGTCTTTGCTACTGGAGTTGCAGCATCCGAAGTAGCTGTAGCACTCGCTTTCCTGCGACCACGGGTCTTTGCAACCGGAGCTGCGGCATCCGAAGTAGCTGTAGCACTCGCTTTCCTGCGACCACGGGTCTTTGCTACTGGAGTTGCGGCATCCGAAGTAGCTGTAGCATTCGCTTTCCTGCGACCACGGGTCTTTGCTACTGGAGTTGCGGCATCCGAAGTAGCTGTAGCACTCGCTTTCCTGCGACCACGGGTCTTTGCTACTGGAGCTGCTGTTGCAGCTGCTGCATTCGAAGTCTCAACATTTGCCTTTCTACGACCACGGGTTTTTGCTACTGGAGCTGCGGCAACCGGCGTCTCAGCATTTGCTTTTTTACGTCCGCGGGGCTTGGCTGCAGGCGCAGAAACTGTAGCTTCTGCATTTGCCTTAGGGCGACCACGGCCACGAACAACTTTTTTCCCTTTGACTGATTTCTTTTCTTTGTCAGTGTTGTCCTTTTCCTCTTTTTTATTGGCTTTTTGGATTTTCTTAAGCAAGGTTTTCTCAATCTCAGCCTCCATTTTCAGAAGCTTTTTGCTCAAGTGCTTGCTTACCGATTTTGCCTCTTTTTCAAGGATGGTGCCCATTCCAGGACTGGCTTCCTCTAAAATTTGGCGAATACCTTTGAGAATATTTTGTTTTAATGCTTTGGATCCTTGAGACGACATACTGATTTATTTTTTTTTGCAAACAAATTGAATTTCGAAAACTAAAATAAAAAACTGCTTAAAAAATTGCCAATTTTTAGCTTAATAAATGACAATTAATAAAACGATTAGACAATTCTACGGAATTATTTTCAATAACAAACCTGCCATTATATCTTTTGTTTTCAATCATCGAAAATGAAGTTCGGAAATAACCTTTCCACACTGTTATGAGTTCAAATTTTTGCTTCAATTTATATTTGCAGCACAATCGATTTGAAATAAAAAATTAACATCCTTATTAAATGCTTTAAGTGGATAAATAATCAATCTTGAAACAATTGGTTTCAAGGAAGCTTCATCGATAAAAGACTGATTAAAAAAGTTTTATACATATCCAAATGGCCTGATTCGCAATACAATTAAATAGTAGGATTCAGAATTAACCGACTTGATTTTCAAATTAAAATACTCAACACATCTTATTACATTTAAAAAAAATCACAAGGCACAGACCAGATTTTATTTCCTTTGAAAGTCCACCAGAAATTGATTCTTAAATCATGAAAGCAGAAAAAAGATGAGCATCCGATTAACAATCATCACACCGGTTTTTAACGGAAAAATTTACATAGAAAAATGTCTTGAAAATGTGGCAAGTCAGGCGTTTCCAGAAATGGAGCACTTGATTATGGATGGAGGAAGCACAGATGGCACCGTTGAAATCATCCAAAAATGGATGGTGAATAATCCACATATTAGACTCATTTCAGAAAAAGACAATGGACAAAGCAATGCCATGAATAAAGGCATTAAACTGGCTCAAGGAAACATCATCAGTTTTCTAAATGTGGATGATTATTACGAACCAGCTGTATTGCAAAAAGTTCTTCCAATTTTCGAATCTCTGCCTGAACCATCCTTTGTTTGCGGGAACCTCAACATCTGGAATGCTGATGGAAGTTTTAAGCATTTCAACCGCCCCGACAAACTTTCTCTAACTGAATTGCTTTCCCATAAATTTGAATGGCCCTACAATCCCTCAGCCTATTTTTACCACAAGTCTTTACATGAAAAAACAGGTTTATACAATGAAGGAAACCATTATTGCATGGATTATGAGTTTATTTTAGAAGCCGCGAAAAATACCCGGATTCTTCATGTTGATGAAGTATGGGGAAATTTCTGTGTGGTGGAGGAATCTAAAACCCTTCAACGCTTTACGGATAGACAAGAAGAGGCTGCGGCAGAAGGAAGAGCCCTCCGGGAGGCTGCAATTTCCAAGCTAAATCCCTCACAAAAAGCTGAACTAGAACAGATTCTATCTGATTTCGTTCAAACAAAAAATGTAGTTCAAAAACAAAACCCAATACTGCGCATTCTTAAATTCATTGGTATTTAACAAGGCCAATTTGATTTATCGGCAGAAAGCGCCCTTTTTTGTTGCGCAACAACA
>CANETC010000023.1 GCA_947441055.1 Cytophagaceae bacterium
GCCTCCTCTAAACTCCAGTGGAGCTGTACTTGAAGAAGACAAAGTTCCGGAAGTGACCGTTACCAATCCTTGAAACTGTTTTAAACCACCAGTTGCTGTTATAGGCGAAGTACCTGTCGAATTGGTTGTGCCTAAAACCGTAAAAGTTCCGGATTGACTGATGGTTGTACCCGTTAAAACCAGATTTTGAACGATTGCATTTCCAGCACCGCTACAAGTGGTTGCATTTAAAGTTGTAGTACCCGCACCTGTAAAATCAATGTTTCCGGTCAGAATTAAATTTCCATTTATCGTAACAGGAACAGTGCCCGAAGTGGCAAGAGTAACACCAGTTCCTACCGTAACAGGTCCAAATGTCAAGGCATTGCCCTGGATGGTTTGGCTGGCCGTAATTGAAAAGGTTGTGACTCCAGTTCCTGAAATGGTGAAAGAACCATTGTTGGTAATTCCACCTCTGAATTCAAAAGTGGGGTTTTGTGTATTTGTTGAAACAACTCCTGCCCCACCAACTGTAAAAAGCCCATCAAATCTGTTTAAACCAGTAGTGTTGTTATCATTTAAGGTACCGTTTATAGTAGTGGTTCCATTGACGGTGAGGTTACGGTCTCTGAGTAGGTAGGTTCCATCTACTTGTAAATTCCCTGTGAGGGTTATCGGATTATTCGTATGGGTGAATGTAAATCCCGAATTGACTGTAAAGCTTGCAAAACTTAAGGCGGATGCCGGCCCAGTCGATACATTCGTATTGATAATAATAACATCTCCGGCAACGGGCAAGCCTGCAGGAGACCAAGTTACCGTTGCCCAGGTTCCTGCTGTTGTTGAGGTTTTAACAACCGCAAAAGCGCTGAACGATTTAAAAAAGAAAACGCAGCAAAGAATTACAAAGATTCTATATAGTTGTTTAGTTAAATGTTTACTCATAATTAAAATTTTATAACTGTAATCGGGTTCAAATTGACGCACAAAGAAAAAAATATTAAATTCTGTATCAAAGGATTTATCCGGTAAATAAATGGAATTTTCAGGATAAAAATCATTTTTTTTAAACTTTTATAATTTTTCCAAGACTTTAATAAGACGAATTTTATTGGTTTTACTCGCCTGTTTTTGAATTCAATTCACATTAAACTCGGTTACGAAAGTGAGGCCAATTGAAAATACATTTTGTGCGTAGATGCAAACCACCTTTCGCTTGTAACAAATTGGGCATTTCTCTACCCAAAAATGGCACCCAGGACAAAAATAATATTTTGCAGAAATTCTAAAAACCCTTGAAGCTGAGCGTTTTCGTATTCCACAAAAACAAACAAAAGACATCGGAAGGCATAGTTCCTTCAGGATGAAAAAATCAGAAAAAAGGCGATGAGGGCTTAGGCAAAAATCCTTCGAACCCGATTCACAATATTCTCTTTGATGCCCACATAAACTTCCAGCACATCTCCTGAAAAGCCAAGGGCAAAGGCCGCCGTACTTACTTCGATTTTGTAGTTGTAAACCCCATAAATATAAATGGACAAGTACAAAACCAATCCCACCTGAACGATCTGAATGGTCTTAACTACCAAATCATACCAGGTTGGGTAAAATTCATGAATATGGAAAAAGAAAACAACATTGAGGTAGCAAAGTATTATGGCCAGCAATGTATAGCCCCAAGATCCCATTGAATCGGTTGACTTTCCACGAAGTACCATGCTGGCAATATTGGCGTGAACCGTAACCCCAAACATATCTGGATAGGATTTTCCGGCATACCGCTCATTCAATGGTGTGTGAAATTTATCACTTAGCGTAAAGGCCGCCTCCTGAAATGAATTTCCCATGAAGCCCATGAAAACAATCTTGCCTTTGAGATTTACAGGTATTTCTGCTGGCTGATAAAACCCGGACTCATCATCCATTCCCAGCACATCGGAGCAATCCAGTTCGTAGAAGTAATTTGAGTTACCTCTGAAGTTGATAATCTCGGATGAATTATGCCTGGCTAAAAACTGTTTGACCTTTGCGCTGTCATCATACCAGGCCATTTGCAAAGCAAAACAAAGGTGTTTTTCTCCTTCCACCGAGTCAATTGGTGAAAAAGTCCGACAAACATGGTACACATCTTTGCCTAGTGTAACAAGGTTTACAAAGCCGGGCACACCGTGTCTTGCGAAGCGCGGATTGCACTGCAAAATTGTATCGAAAGGTCCATCATCTTTTTCTCGCTTGTGGCTCAAAAAACCGTAAAGAACAAGGTTGTCAACTTTCCCCAAAGCAGCATCCAGCAAGGAATCTCCAAAAGGATCCAGGTCTGCCACAAAGGAAGCATCGATTCCAAGCGCCTTGGGTTTCTGAGCGGCAATGGCCTCAACCTGCCTGGCAATCAACCTTCTTGGCAGATTTCCAATGTTAACCAAAACAATGTTTGTGTCTGGTCCTTGCTGGTCACGAATTCCAGCAGAGTAAATCACATCCGACATCTCAAAATCGCTGAGCGCAGTTTCGATGGGATTCAAAAAGTTTGTGCGTTCAAACAAATCCGCAAACCCATACATTAAGACAAAAACCAATGCCGTGCACAGGATGTAATCCAGACTAAAAAAATTGCGAATGATTTGCCAAACGCTGAATTTGTTCTTTTTAGAACCTGCCATCCGTGAGCATTTTTCTAAATTTTTCGTAAAGCACGGTTTGCTTGGATTCCATCGAAACCGGACGACCCTGAATCCAGACCTGACTTATGTTCTGAGTTTTCATGTCCAGTGCATTGCCGGCTGAAAGAAAGAAACTTGCATCCTTGCCTGCCTCAATGGTACCACAGCGTTTGTCGATGCCAAGAATTTTTGCGGGATTCCGCGTAATGAGGCTTAAAGCATCTTCCTGAGAAATCCCATATGCAGTGGCTGAACCCGCCAAAAAGCCAAGATTCCGGGCACCCATAATTTCCATCCCACCCTCATAATCGAGTGCGAAAAGCAAACCTGCCTTCATCAATGCTGCAGGCACCCGGGCCGGTTGAAAAACCGGAGCATCGTTCTGATCTGGTAGATTATGAATCCTGTTGAGCACAACAGGAATGTTTTTTTCTTTCAACAAGCCTGCAACTTCCTCCACTTGCGAACCGCTGACCAACACAATATTCTTTAGTCCCATTTTGGATGCAAAATCCAATGAATGGATGATTTCGGAAGGATGATTGGCATGGACATACAACCTTGCACTTCCAGCGAACAATCCTTTAAACCCTTCCAGTTTTGGATTAGAAACCGCCTTTGAACCTGCAAAATACATTTTGGCTTCTGCAAAAAGTGATTCAAGTTCAGCCACCTGATTCTGATACTCCTTGCTTTTTTCTGCTGCCCCACCTGGCTCTGCCCACCAGCCACTTCTTGAAAATCTGGATGGCCAGTTCAGGTGCATTCCGTCCCTTTCCACCAAAACCGCATCCTCCCAATTCCAGGCATCCAGTTGCACGATGGAAGAGAGGCCACTGATCCTACCGCCTCTCGGACTTATCTGCGCCATCAAAATTCCATTCGACCTTAGGGTTGGAATTAAATCTGAGTCAGTATTATAAGCAGGCAAAGTATGTACATTCGGATTGTCTTGTCCGGTTTCCTCCATGTCCAGCGTTGCCCTCACCGCATCCACTTCTGCCAGACCCAAAGGGTTGTTCATCAAAATAAAACCAGGATACAGATGCTTTCCCTTGGCATCAACAATCTCGAATGAATTCGAAGAAGCAGCCTCCGGCGTGCCAGAACCCATCGCTGTAATTTTCCCTTTTTCAGCTTTCACCCAGCCATTGGAAATCACATTTCCATTCCCATCATGAATAATGGAATTGGTGATTAGAAGGCCTTTTCCAGAATACTTTCCCGGGGCAGGAACCTGAGAAAAACCCGAATTAACCATTGAAAGGCCAACAACGAGAAGGATTATCTTTTTAAACATGGCTGCAAATTAAAAATTAAGAGATGCTCATCACCCCTCTCGAAAAAAAAATGCTCTTTTGCAGCCCAAAAGCAATCCGATTCTGATGAGGATTTTCTCTATTTTTTCTGTGCTGGCAATCCTGCCAAGCCTGTTTTTTTCCTGCAATAAAAAGGAAGACAAGGCCGTGGTCGTCTTGAAAGACATCACCCAAGCCGTTTACGCCTCAGGCAAAATATTTCCTGTGGATTATTATCGCCTGAATGTGAGCATTCCCGGGTACATCCAGCAGATTCATGTAAAAATTGGTGATACCGTAAAAGTGGGTCAGCCCTTGTTTACCATGAAATCTGAAGTCACCAATTTCAATGTCTCCACTGCGAAGAACAACCTGGAACTCGCCCAATTAAATGCATCTGAAAATTCCTCAGCATTGACCGCCGCCAAACAGGATGCTTCACTTGCCAAGGAAAAAATGGAACTTGATTCCGTCAATTACAGCAGAGTACAGGCGCTGTCAGAAAACAATGCCACCACAAAAAACAATCTGGATCAGGCAAGGACCCAATATCACGCTTCTCAAAAGAACCTAAAAAAGGCCAAATCAACCTTGGAATTTACACGGCAGCGCCTGAATACGGAAGTAAAAAATGCTGGCAACCTTTACAAGGCACAGCTCACCAATTCAAATGATTTCACCTACTATTCTTCCGTTAGTGGCAAGGTTTATGACCTCGAAGGAAAGCAGGGTGAATATTATACGCCGCAGCAAATTATCATGGAACTCGGCCGGGTTGGAGATTATGAAGTTGAACTTTCGGTGGATGAAGCCGACATCCACTATCTCGCTAAAAAACAAGAAGTTATCTATCAAACAGAAGCCTATCCAAACCTATTTTTGAAAGGCGAAATCAAAGAGGTTTATCCCAAAATAAGTTCCACCAATAAAAGTATTAAGGTCATTGCCAGCATCAATCTTCCGGATGATGTGGCCATGTACGCCGGCGCAACACTTGAAGCCAACATCATCAACAACCGGAAAGAGAAGGCCCTGGTTATTCCAAGGTATTACCTGAGCAATGACTCTGTGATGGTGAAAAGAAAAGGCTCGAATGTGATTGAGAAAATCAAAGTGGAAACAGGCGTTGGCGATGTTGAGTTTGTGGAAATTACGAAAGGACTAAATCCAGGCGACGAGGTTTTTAAATTATGATAGCCAAACTTGCAAACCGGCCAGTTTTCCGGATTGCCTTCGTTCATCTGATCAGTAAAAAAAGACAAACCCTGGTGGCCATGCTGGGGGTAATGTTTGGCATTACGGTTTTCATTTTCCAGGCAGGACTGATTACCGGACTTCAGTTCTACATGGTGGATAAAATCGTGAACAATTCGCCCCATGTGCATTTGTACAATGAGCCGGAAAAAAATCCGATCCCAATTCTTGAAAAGATCTACAATAAATCCGACCAGTGGGTAATTGTACAGCACCAAAAGGAAAAAGACATAGACAAGAAAATCAGGAATTACGGAGGCATCATGGAAATGCTGCGGAAAACACCGGGCGTTCAGGGTGCGGCTCCTTCTGTTGGAACGCAAGCCATTGTAAAAGCAGGATTTAAACAAATTCCCGTCTCCATTTCCGGTGTGGAAATCGCCCGGGAAGATGCCTTATTCAACATCCACAAAGACCAGATTGCGGGCGACATCAAACAACTTGAAATTATTGGCAATGGGATTATACTCGGCAGAGGTGTAGCCCAAAAACTCGGGGCTGAAGTCGGAGATATTCTCACTGTGAGTACCACCGTTTCCAGCATCGACATGAAAGTGGTGAGCATTACGGCCACGGGCATCACCGCAATTGACGACAACAGGGCGATGGTGACGCTTCGAACTGCCCAGAAGCTGATGAACAAAGACAAATTGTACATCACCGACATCAACCTGAAACTTACCGATGTGGACAAGGCAGATGAAATGAGCGAAAGTTTAACGCACATTTTTGGCCTGAAAGCACAAAGCTGGAAAGAGGCCAATGCCAACATTTTCTCGGTTTTCAAGATCCAAAACATCGTGACTTATCTGGTGATTATCTCGATCCTGATTGTGGCCGGTTTCGGGATTTTCAACATCCTGATGATGATGATTTATGAAAAGATGACCGACATAGCGGTCCTCAAATCAATCGGTTATAAGAACCGGGACATCCGAAATATTTTTATGGTGGAAGCCATTTTCATCGGATTCAGCGGCGGAATTATGGGGCTCATCCTTGGATTTATTACCAGCTATATTGTGTCCAAAATTGAAGTGACACTTTCCGGACTCGTAACCCTGGACCACCTGACCATCAATTTTGACCCGAATTTTTATGCCGTGGGTTTTGTTTTTGCCATTTGCACCACGGCCTTGGCTGGTTACTTCCCTGCTTTAAAAGCCAGCAAGGTCGATCCTGTGGATATTATCCGGGGGCACTAAGACTGCCACAAGCGGGCACCGCCCCGAATTCCATCCTTGTTGCTCACAATTCGAACATTGGAATCCAGCTCAAAATTCAGCTTTTTGGCATTGCCGCCACTGATATACAGGCGGTCATAATTGACAACCGTGCGAAAAGTATGAAGCACCTTTTCCATGCGGCGGTTCCACTTTTTCTCACCCACCTTATGCAAGGCCTCCTCTCCTATCCAGGCATCGTAATCTTTGTTTTTGGTTACCGGCAAATGCGCAAGTTCCAGGTGCGGAAGTAAAACTCCGTTCAGCATTAAAGCAGTTCCAAAACCGGTTCCCAAAGTCATCACCATCTCCAGTCCATTTCCTTCGGCAAAACCAAGACCCTGCATGTCGGCATCATTCACTACTCTGGCCGGACGACCAAGCTTTTCTTCCAGCAATTGGTTCAGGTTTACCCCATTCCAGGAAGCATTTTCCAGATTGGGGGCGGTAAATACAATCCCGTCGCGCACATAACCGGGAAAGCCTGCGGAAATGGCTTCGAATTCGCCAAGCCCGGAAGCAAGCACCATAATCGAATGCAAAACATTGTCCGGGTCCGCCGTTTCAGGCGTTGGAACCTTGCAATATTCTTCGAGCATATTTCCATCAGAATCGAGAATACAGCCTTTTATGCCTGTGCCTCCAATGTCAATTGTCAGGATTCTTGAAGGCAAATTCAAAGTCGTCATATGCGGGAAACAAAGTGGCAATTAAGAGAAAAAGTAGCCAATGAAAACTTCAAATTGATGCCTTATTTTCCAAGACTTCGACGAAATTGAGGATTTACGGAAATGTTGAATGACAATAGGTTGCCATCTTGATTTTCAATGTCATTCTTTTGCAGAATGAAATCTATTGCAGCCGGGCTGCTTCTTTTTTTTACACTGGCTTTCAAATTTTCACATCTGCAAGCCCAGGGTATTCCAATCATCGGCATTGTTAAAGACTCGGCTTCAGGCAGTCCTCTGGAATTTGCCACAAGCGGTTTGGTGTTGCCCTCTGGCAAAGTTGTGGCCATCGCATTTTGTGACAGCGCCGGTCATTTTGAGTTGAAGGCGCCTGGTCCGGGCAATTACTCTCTGCGACTTGGCCTGGAAGGTTACAAAGAAATCCAAACGAATAGTTTTTCAATTCTTCCTGCACAAAGCCAATACGATGCCGGTAGTTTTTTACTCCGCAACCAAAGCAAAACGCTGGGCGAAGTTTCCATCGAAGGAAAAAAATCCTTGCTGCGAATGGAAGCGGGTAAATTGATTTACAATGCTGAATCCAGTGCAGCCAATATGAGCGGGAATGTGGCTGACATCCTCGGACGAATTCCTGGTGTTGCTCTGGGAAATGGCGGCGAAATCATCGTGAAAGGAAAAAAAGGTGTCCGGATTTTGGTGGATGGCAGGGTGAATGCCTTTGCACAATCAGACCCCAAAGGCTTTTTGAACAGCTTGTCCGCCTCGGAAATTGCCAGCATAGAGGTCATAACAAGTCCCGATGTCCGCTATGATGCTGCAGGTGCCGGGGCCATCATCAACATCATCCTCAAAAAAGGAACGAGAAGAGGCAATCAAGGTCAAATCATTGCCAACCTTGGTGGCCCGCAAGTGGATCCAATAGTGAATAAGTTTAATTTCAATGGATCGGGTTCCATCAATACTGAAAAACTCTTCACCTATTTTTCAGCATCCTTGCAACACACAAGTTTTGCTCCAAGCTGGCGTGAAAACAGACTTTTCAAGCCTTCAGACAGCATTATCAACATTAAAACAATCAATGAGGGACTGGATAACGACAAAGTTGCAAATCTTCGAAGCGGCGCTGAATACCAAGTAAACAAACAACATACCTTCGGCGCTTTTGCAGGTTTTATTGACAAACAAAGTGGTGGTCCTTGGGTTCCGAGTGTGGAATTTCTTCGCAATGGAATACCAGACGGACGAAGCGCGCTGGGTGAAAACCTGTATTCAACCCACACCCAAACGACCAGCGCAGCCGTTTACCACAAGTTCGAAAGCGATTCAGGAAAATTCAAGCTGAATACCGACATTTTATGGACCGGCATCCGCACAAAAACCAATGACAAAATCCTGAGCAGGACTTCTGAAAATCCCCAGGCTGCACCGATTACTTCGCTGGATGTCCTGCTAAAACCCGAAAATGCCCTTGACAATCTCGTCATCATGGTCAACGCCAGCCAAAAAGGGAAATCGGGACTGGTCCTAGATTGGGGAATTAAAAACGAAAGCAATTTCAACCGGAACCTGTTCCGACTGCTTCAAAACTCTGACAAGGGTTATCTCGAAGACAGTACCGCCAAAAACCAGTTTGAATACCGAGAAAACATCCTTGCGGCCTACATCAGCAACGAGATTTCAATGAATAAAATCGTGCTGAAATCCGGACTTCGCGCCGAGCACACTTTGGTTGGCTCGAACCAGACTTCGGTAAAACAAAACTATGTGAGCTTGTTCCCCAATGCCGGCATCACTTATAATCCTTCAGAAGAAACCTCGCTTTCTTTCCTGTATTCCCGAAGAATTGAAAGACCCGGTTTTGGGCAGCTAAACAACGCAGCAACATTCTACGATCAATATACCATCAACCGTGGCAATCCCAATTTGCGGCCTCAATTTGTGGACAACCTCTCACTTGAGTACTTCGGTAAAATTGCAGATCAGGATGTTTTTGCATCCTTAAGCGCAACCCGAAACCACAATGCCAAGGAAGAAGTTTCTTATGTGGGAGATGGAAAAGTACAGCTTCAACCTGCAAACTGGGGAAGCATCGATGTGCTTGGCCTTGACCTTGGCGGGAATTTCCAGCTCGCAGAAGGTTTGAAAATCAGCATTTCCGGCGGCGTGTATTACAACCAGTTTCGAGTTACTTATCCTGGCATAATGTCAAGAAATCCCGGCTTTGTTTTTTCTGGCGGGCTTAACCTGGACTATGATTTTGGTCGGAATTATTCGTTTCAGATTTTAAACAACTACAACTCCGGCTGGATCTTTTTCAATGGAAGTTCCCTTTACAGCGGAAATACAAACCTCACGCTCAAAAAATCGATACTCGACAACAAGTTGATGTTTTTTGTAAACGCAAACGACATTTTCAACACCAACCGTTGGGCTGGAAACTGGAAAGCCCTGGGCATCGAAAGCAGTGGAACCTGGAAACCCGAAACCCGAATTTTCTATGTGGGAATTAACTGGAAATTTGGCTCAGGCAAACAAGGCAAGCAACCCAAACTTCCAGAGAAAAATCAAAGACTTGATACGGGAGGCGGAAGACAATAAAGCCTTATTCCGTAATCAGCAAAGGCATATTTCTAAAATTCGAACCCTGCCTTACTCGTACATTGTAGTATCCGGCGTAAAGGGTCTGAAGATCCAATATGCAGAAAGTACTGCCTTGCGGAATCTGATGCGTTTGCAACAATTTGCCACTCAGGTCCAGTAGCTCAACTTGAATTTCTTCCCGATTCAGGCCATGCGCTTGTACAACTGCAAAATCCTTGGCCGGATTTGGGAACAGCACCAATGACGATTTGTCAAGAATACTTCCTGATGTTTCGCTAACCACAGGCGTATATATCGTCACGGATTCAGTGATGCTGGTAACCTTCCGGTTGGTATAAGTTCCATAATAGGTTGGACCCACCACATACGGATAAGCTGAATTCCAGGATGCATCCACGGTGCAGTAATAGGCATATGTTCCATCCGGATATTCGGGCGTTACGGCATACCGACCATTGTGCACATCCAAAACATCCGGCGTTGATCCAGCGATGAATTCATAATCTTCTCTAAAATAGCCTACATAATAAGTTGAATTCACGGCAGGACCGGAAGTAACCGCTTGCCCGGTCGGGCTGGTTGTCCGGCTTGTGATGTTCCGTTTGCGGTAAGCCGATTTCATTCGGGCAACACCACCAGTTCCATCTGCATTACGAAAACCGTATGCGCCGTAAATAGGGAAGCCATCATAAGCAAAGCCAAGCAATGGAGAATGCTGGTTTGAATCGATTGTGTAAAGTCCATCTGAAGTATACAAATCGCAAACATTGGAAATCACATTAAGATCAAAGCGAAATGCTGATGGATTCTGGTGATGGTGGTAATTGCCCATGGCAGGATGCCCTTTGGCACAATCAAAACCGGGCTTTTCTGCAGGAATCGCATCACGGTTCCATGGCAAATTTGCATTGGGACCGCCCGGACAAGGTGGATTCCCGGGTCCACCACAAAGGGCATTGGAATTGGCATTCCAGGCAACTCCATCACGATAATCAAAAAGGGCAACTCCATTGATAAAAACCCCAATGTTGCCACCCAAAGTAGCGGTTGGTGTTCCGGTATTCGGAACCGGATTCAAGGGAAACTTAAAAATTGCATTCTGATTGGTAGCGGTGGAAGGGTTTCCATCCTGAAAAGGTCCAGTTGGATATGCCGGAAGGCCTTTGGTTTTGATGTAAACAAAATCGTTGGAGTACAAAACCCTCTGAACATTCACAGAATCAGTTCCATTGATAAGCGTGGAACTTCCTGCTGCATATCGCCTTGACTTGGCCCCATTCGTATTGATCAGCCAGGAAGTAATGGCAGGGTTTGTTTGAGCAAAGAGTGAACTGGTTTCAGCTGCAAAAACAGCCAAGGCGCCAACTAAAAATGACTTTTTCATCCTTCTAAATTCAATTTTAAAATTGATTACCAATTAATTACCAATGATCACCCTATTAACCTGCTTTCCAGAATCGCCTTCGATGCTGATCAAATACACTCCTTTGTAAAGTGATTCCGTATTGAAATAGCACATGGTGCTTCCCTGATGAAGCAATTCGGTTTGAAGCACTTTTCCATCCAGAGACATCAACTTCACGGTGCGGGTTTCGCGACGCGCAACCGAAGATTGAACAACCAGAATGTCATGACTCGGATTCGGGTAAATGGTATAGTTCAGGCTTTCAGACTCAGGATTTCTCACCTCGGTAAGCGGCACATAGTCTATAACAGGCTCGTTGATTACCACCGTTTGTCCCATCTGAAAATTCACTGTCTGCACCACACCATAATAAGTTGGTCCCGTGATATATGGATAAAGGGAATTGCCATTTTGGTCGATGGTGGCGAAATAGCAATAGATTCCGGCCGGATATTCTGGGGTTTTGCAGATTCGTCCATTGTGCTCATCAAGGTCACCAGAACCGGCAACAAATTCATAATCTTCTTTATAAGCGCCCAAAACAGCATTGATCACAGAACCCGGATTCTGAATCGGAGCTCCGATCGCTGGTCCAACCGCCGAGGTACCATCGGGAAGTGTAGTTCTGCTGGTAATGTTTCTCAACTGCCAGGATGGCCTCATCCTTTTGATTGTTGAACCCATGTTTTGAGCATCCGCATATCCATAAGCACCATAAACTGGAAAGCCATCAAATGAATAACCGATTAAAGGTCCGTGCTGGTTGCTATCGGGAACATATAAGCCATCCGCCAGATAAGGATTGCAAATGGTGGAATTCACAACCGTGGCTACATTGAAGGCCGAGGGGTTCTGGTGGTGGTGGTAGCTTCCCGTGATTTCTGGATGTCCTTTTGAACAATCAACCCCATTGTTTTCAAAGATGAAAGCATTGTTGTGCCATTTGTTGCCATTGTTGTAGGAACGGCCATCACCTGCATTGAAGTAGGGAACACCATTGATAAACAGGCCATTTTTACCTGGACCTACGGCAGTGGGATTTCCGGTATTGGGCTGTGGATTTCTTGGAATCTTGTATAATCTGTGCTGAGGTGCAACAATTTTGGGATTGTTGATGAATGGTCCGACGATGTAGCCCGCAACCCCGTTTGCATACACATAAACAAAATTATCCGAGTATTTCACCCATTGAACATTGGCCTGAAAAGTATCCACAATCGGCGTGGAATTTCCACTGGTGTAATGCCTGCCGGTTAGGCCGCTGGTATTCACAAGCCAGGAAGTTATCACAGGCGCAGTTTGGGCAACGACAGTTCCAGATTGATTGTAAGCAAACAGAATTGCAAAAAAGTAGCGTGCGTATTTTTTCATTTTATAGGATGCTGAAACTTGTTTTCACGGATAAATTTTGTGTCGGTCAAGGTATGAAGAAAAGCTAAAATGTCCTTTTTTTGATGGTCATCAAAAATAAGCTCATCCTGTTGAACCGGGTCCTTTGAATTGGTGATTTGGCAGTTTTTCGTGGCGTAATGATTTATCACTTCCCTAAGCTTCCGAAAACGACCATCGTGCATGTACGGAAATGTGACGGCAACATTCCTGAGAGAAGGCACCCGGAATTTGAAAATATCTTCTGGTTTACGGGTGATTTCAAACCGACCCGAATCAGGATTCAGGCTGTCGAGATTCAGGCCTGTGTTTGCAAATGAATAATTGGTAAACAGTGGCTCCGGATGACATGAAGTACAATTTTTACGAAAAATTGAAAGTCCGTTTTTCTCCTGGTCTGTAAAATGAGCTGCGGTATCCCCGGCCATAAACAAATCATAACGCGAATTGGAAGCCACCAGACTCACCGTAAACTGAGCCAAGCCCTTCAGCAGGTTTGTGGTATTGGGAACAGAATCTCCAAATGCCTTAAAGAACAGGTTCCTGTATCTGGCAGACTTCGAAAGCTTTTTCAAAGATGCATTCAGGTTACTTCCCATTTCATCTGGGTGCGAAATGGGATTGATTGCCTGCTGGTCTAAGTTCAGCACGCCACCATCCCAGTGAAAACTCGTATTCCAGGCCAGATTGACCAAAGCGAGTGTATTTCGGCGACCAATCCGGCCTTCAATCCCGTGACTTACTGCATGATCTACATGGGTGAATCCAGTAAAACTTAGGTGGCAGGAAGCACAGGAAATACTGGAATCGCCCGATAAAATGGGGTCGTAAAACAGACTCCTCCCAAGCTCAAATCCCTCTTCATTGAGTGGATTCTTCTTGAAATCATAAACAGGTTTGGGCCAGGACTTGGGATAAAAAAATTGCCTTGGGATAGTCCTGGGACCCGAAAACCGAAAGCCAAGCAGAATCAGCATCAGGCCAAGCAGGATTGAAACCATCCATGGAAATTGCCTCATCCTTATTGCAATTGCGACTTAAACCCAGAACCAAGAAAGTGAGACAATTGTCGTGCCTGTTCGCCCGGAATTAAGACTGAATGTGTCTTTTTCAAGGACACCTGATCAAACATAGCTTTAATGTCAAAAAACACATCCTGCTTTCCATTTATGGATGGATTCGTCAAATCAAGGCAAACCTTCTGGTCTGTGGCCCAGGGCGAACTGTAACCGCCCAAGTGGAATTCGAACTTGCCCTTTTTACCTTTGGACGAAACCGAATTTCCCTCCAGTCGGCATTGAATATAGCCCGTATTCCAGGCCCAGTACATTCCAAGTGCCGGATCCAAATCGCCATCCATTCTTCCAGAAACCTGGGTTGCGCTATCAAGGCCAAACCGAAAACAAACACGCTTTAAAGAACCAAGCGGATGAGCAATGGAAAGATTCTGTTTTTCGCTTCCG
Source organism: Cytophagaceae bacterium (assembly GCA_947441055.1). Lineage (GTDB taxonomy): Bacteria > Bacteroidota > Bacteroidia > Cytophagales > Flexibacteraceae > CAMDMI01. The sequence goes on from CANETC010000023.1 coordinate 13,962, forward strand.
GCCTCTAAAAGCTCGACGCGCCCCGGTTCCTTCACCTCTTTTCCTGAAGAATCTGTCCATGTAAAATCCGAGAGATATAACTCCAAACTCGAAAAAGACATGGTTTCAGCTTTGGCTGAGGTGTATTTATCCTTCCCCCAGTCCAGTGTATCAGGACCAAAAACCGGGCGAATCCGCAATTCCTGCGCAAGAGAAATCCTGGCTATCCCAAGTAAAAAAATAAGAATGTTAAAAAATCGCATGGAATGGATGACTCGTAAATGTATAAAAATCTCAAGCCTATGTGCGTTTTTTAGTCTGATAAATCGGTAAATGCTTCTAAAATTTCGGCCAAAAAGCATTTTGAATAAAAAATTCAGTTGTTGGCAAACTACCATTAGCGAAAAGCTAAAGATTCACTTTGCTACATTTGGATAATTTTTATTCCATGTTTCGGCAAAGATTGATCCCACTTTTTCTGGTGTTTGTTTTCGGAATCCCGTTTCTGATGCTCACCGATTTATTCCCTTTGCATCGCTACGGAATGTTTGCCCGGATTCCGATTTCGGCACCAGAAAGTCCGGTAAAAATTCTTGTTTACCAAGATGGAAACTGGACAGAGCTTTCCAGCGGAAGCCCTTACCTCGATGCCGGAATACTGCCCAGAAAATCTCTGGAGGCATTTGGCGACAGCCTGAAGGAATCCCAATTCAGGCTTGCATTGTTGTCAACTTTCAAGAAAATGCCTGACTCAATTGCCCTTGAAAAAATTGAGAACAACACAAAAATCAGGCGCATCCTTTACCCATGAAATACCGTCTTTTTGTCGCAACCAGCCTTGGCATTTTTCTTCTTTTGTGGGGATTGGAACATTGGCTTGAAGAAGTAATTCTTCATCTGGAAAAGTCGGATTCCGGCTATCTGACCTCCTTTCTGGCCAATAAAATCGAAAGCCTTGGAACCGAAGAAGCCCGGAATTTAATTCCTCAAATCAAGATTCGATGGCTGGCCATTTGCTTGTTTGCATTCTACTTGATGTCGTCTGAGGAGCCCAAATCGATGGCTACCGAAAAAGACCTTCGCTGGAGAATCCGTCTTTTCTTTGGAATCCAGCTGGTGTACCTACCAGACCTAATGAAGGAACTTTCTATTCGCTGGCAATGGAAATCTTTTTACGAACCCGCTCTGATTCCTGGATTCATCTTCAAGGAAATGCCTTCGGTTTTCTTTCTCCAATTTGGGGTTCTTTTTTGCTTTGCAATAGGTGCATATTTCCTGTTAAGCAAATGGAAACCGGGGTCCTCGATCGCATTTATTTTATCGGTGGTTTCCCTTATGTGCTGGACCATTTTCCTGTTCATTTATATGGGTGGTGGCAACATCGACCATACCTATGCAAGTATGTATTCTGCCATGATTTTCATGAGCGTCTTGCTCTTTATCTGGTGGAAAAATCCCACATTAACCGACTCCGGACACCGGCTATTTCAGGCAGGAATCTGGGGCTGCTATTTTTTCTCGGGTTTGGAAAAACTCTTTCTCAGTGGCAGCAACTGGCTGGACGGAAATCTGTTTAAAGTTCTTTGTCAGTCCCATCCGGGCAGGTTCTGCGATTGGTTTGCACAACATCCTCTGGTTTCCGGATTTGCCTTGTGTGCAGTTCTTGCCTTTCAATTGCTTAGTCCGCTGCAGTGGCGCTATCCGCGTTGGGCCTATGTCACGGCCGGCTTCGGCTTGTTCTTTCATTTGGGCACTTGGCTGGTGCTCGACATTGGCGGCTGGCAAAGTCCCTGGTTGGTGATGCTTTTGTTTTTGCTTCCTGTGAACGCTAACAATTCGCTGGCGGAAGAGAAATTGGCTGCTTGAAAAAGTACCTGTTTTTTAAAAAAATGCCATTTCCTGTGTTATTGCAGGAGACAAAAAATTAGTTAAAAATGGAGCGGGGCTCTGCCCCATTCCGGCTATTGAATGGCTTCTAGCCAAATTATGCACAAAAGGCAGAGGATTAACAATAAACCGAACCACGCCAAGGCCTGGCAGGCAATGCTGGAGCCTCGCCCGATAATAGGTTAAAATGGAGCGGGGCTCTGCCCCGTTCCGACTATTGGATGGCTTCTAGCCAAATTATGCACAAAAACAGACGATTAACAGTAAACCGAACCACGCCAAGGCCTGGCAGCCAATGCTGGAGCCTCGCCCGAAAATAGATGAAAATGGAGCGGGGCTCTGCCCCGTTCCGGCTATTGAATGGCTTCCAGCCAACACAATTAACGCCAACAGCGAGTAAAGAAATTGTGCCCAAACCTGACTGCCAAATAAAACGCCAGAGGCTAAAAAAATAGATTAAAATGGGGCGGGGCTCTGCCCCGTTCCGGCTATTGTATGGCTTCCAGCCAAAACAATTAATACAATCAACCAGCAAAGACATTAAGCCAAAACCCGACTGCCAAATAAACTGCCGGATGCTAAAAAAATAGGTGAAAATGGAGCGGGGCTCTGCCCCGTTCCGACTATTGGATGGCTTCTAGCCAAATTATGCACAAAAGGCAGACGATTAACAGTAAACCGAACCACGCCAAGGCCTGGCAGCCAATGCTGGAGCCTCGCCCGATGGAGATAAATGGATAATTAAAAAGCCCGGACCGCACGCACCTGGCTTACAAAGCCCTTTCCGCCGAAGTCGATGGCGCCGCCGTAGTACAGATACCACGCATAGCCGGAATTGACCTCCGACGACGACCAATAATATCCAGTATTATTTGATGGGAAAATTTCTGTTGCACCCGAAATGGAAGTAAGGCCCTTATTTACATTGTAAATATTTCCATAAAGCAGATTTAACTCATATTTAGCTGGCAGATACCAGTCGGTAAAACCGCCGGCCTCATAATCAAGACACAATTTTGCGGCCGAATTGGTATGCCCTGCCAGGGAATGGTATTGCTGTTGGGCAGGCCATTCAAGATGCTGGTGGCACCAGCCAGCGTGTCTGTTACATTGCTCCATATCTGAGAATCGCTCTGGTTGGTAAGGGCCACAATAAGCCCATGCTCGGCTCCACTGCCATCTTTATACACATGAAAAACCACCCCGCCGCCAAAAGCTTCGCCGGGATAATGCACAAAACAGCCGCTGCCGGCTGGCCCATGTGCGCCTGTAGCTCCATTGCACAAAAATTTTGTCTGACTAGCATTTACCTCAGAATCCGATAAAGTTCCATTTGCATCCGCATCCAATCCGGCTTCAATTTTTACTCCACCGTTGGCGCAATTGGTTCCGGCGGCCTCAGGGGTGGTTCGAATGAGGGCGTTTTTTCCATTGCTGCCGGAGGCTCCGGTTGTGCCGGCCGGACCTGTTTGTCCGATTGGGCCTTGTGCACCAGTTTGCCCGGTCCCTGCGGACCCGGAGTTCCATTGGCAGAAAAAAGCGCGTATGGAACACTCAGCATTTGGCTTGTGCCGGTGATGGAATAATTGGTTCCTCCAGAAGGATCGGTTTCAGTTTTAATAAAATATGGACCTGATGCCCAATCTATCTGCGACAATGCGCCACTTAATACTGTGCCGCCTCCAACCTGAAGACTCACCAAACCATTGGTGCTGGTGCTGGCATTGTGCGTTTCTACTTAAACAGCCGTTCCGGTTTCACTTCCTTGCAAAATACCCAGGCGAATGCCGACTGATTGGCTGTTCAAAAGTTGGTTGGCCCCATCGCGAATCACCGCCTGGTAGGAAAATCTTTGTGGTACTGATTGTGAAAACGCATGTTTCTGAAACATGATAGCAAAGCAGAATGCAACAAAGGAGATGCCAATAAAACGATAAGTGGCACAGGCAGCCATTTTAGATTTATAACACATAATGATTTTGATTGACGATTTCAATCTTACTCGCAAATAGAATCTGGAATTCGATTTTATCAAGGCTTGTTTCGCCCTAAATTTCCGAACCAATAAAGGCCCATCTTTCGGTTGGTTTAGCAAAATATCTGACCCACCGAAAACCGTAAGGGCTGAAAATTTTCAGCCCCTACTGCATTTCGTGGTCGGTGGTGTTTTTCACCAGCGAAATATAAGTCCTCATTGACTTGTTGATGGAAAACACCAACAAGGGCGAAAAAACCGGATACTATCTTGAAAGTTAGGCGCAGCCGGCTCTCAGGATTAGACAATAATTGCAGGAACTCCGTTCCGGTGGTGTTTTGCAATTCTAGAAAAAATCTAAAAACTGGTGAATACATCCCGGGACAGAGTCCCTCGCATATTAATCGTCCTTAGTCTCAGCTGCGGAAGACTAAGGACAGATAAACTTGTTGGTGTTGTCCACCAACAAGGGCGAAAAAATTCTCATACCAATTCTATTCGCCCCGGATGGAAGGGACCCGCCGAAGGCGAGGGTGTGGCGCATCAGCGCCATACGGAACTCCCGAACAGCCGGAAATGGCGCCAAGAAAAAGAAAACCATCCTTGCAAGCTGCCTCCGTAATTTGATAAAGCGGCAGGGTTTTACTTTCCTATATTTGCAGCCTGAAAAGGAGCCTTATGCCGAAAATTGGTCCGATTGAACTGCCAGAATTTCCCTTGTTGCTTGCGCCAATGGAAGATGTGAGCGACCCGCCATTCCGGGCGGTTTGCAAAGAAAATGGCGCCGACCTGATGTACACGGAATTCATTTCTTCAGAAGGATTGATCCGCGATGCGGCCAAGAGTGTGCAAAAGCTCGATATTTTCGAATATGAAAGGCCCATTGGGATTCAGCTTTTTGGTTCTGACATTGAAAGCATGCGCAAGTCTGCCGAAATCAGCACGGAAGCCGGTCCGGATTTGATCGACATCAATTATGGTTGTCCGGTAAAACAAGTTGCCTGCAAGGGAGCCGGCGCCGCACTTCTGCAAGACATTCCGAAAATGGTGCGCATGACGGAGGCCGTTGTGAAAGCCACCCATTTACCCGTTACTGTAAAAACCCGACTTGGTTGGGATGATTCTACCCGCAATGTGGAAGAAGTTGCAGAAAGGCTTCAGGATATTGGAATTCAAGCACTTACTGTACATGGAAGAACAAGGGTTCAGATGTATAAAGGAGATGCCGACTGGACTTTGATTGGCAAAATCAGGAACAACCCAAGGGTAAGAATTCCCATTTTCGGGAACGGAGATATTGACAGTCCGGAAAAGGCGCTGGAATACAAAAACCGCTATGGTGTAGATGGCATTATGGTGGGCCGCGCTTCCATTGGCTATCCCTGGTTCTTCAACGAAATTAAGCATTACCTTAAAACCGGAGAATTGGTGGCGCCGCCTACCATGGAAGAACGGGTAAATGTTTGCCTCAGGCATCTGAACTTTTCGGTCCGATGGAAAGGCGAAGGTCTGGGCATTGTTGAAATGCGCCGCCACTACGCCAATTATTTCCGGCATATCCCTGATTTTAAACCTTTCAGGATGACGCTTGTTACAAGCCATAACTACGGGGAAATCATTGAAACCCTGGAGGAAGTAAAACAACGCTTTTCGCAAGCAGCGGCTTAGAATGAAAACTGAAAAATCTATCCGAAACCAGAGCATTTTATTGCTACTGGCAACAACACTTATTTGGGGAACTTCGTTTATACTGATCAAAAAAGCTGGGCAGGTTTTTCTACCACTCGAGGTTGGCGCATTGAGAATTGTTTTCGGATTTATTTTTTTACTGCCTGCCTTTTTGCTTCAAAGAAAACTGCTGCCAAAAAAAATGTGGCGCTGGATTTTGCTTTCTGGTCTGTTGGGAAGTTTTATTCCGAGTCTCTTGTTTGCCTGGGCAGGAAGTAAAATCGATAGCTCGCTCAGTGGCATGCTCAATGCCACTACTCCCCTATTTACCGTGCTGATTGGCATTGTTTTTTTCAGACAGAAATTCTCAGGCAGACAATGGGCTGGCATCATAGCCGGATTGGCAGGCGCCCTATCTCTTGGATTGCTGCAACCACATGGAATTGAGGTAAACGCTTTTGTACTGCCCGTAGTTCTGGCTACCTTGTTATATGCCCTCAATGTGAATTTGCTTAAATCCAAATTCTCAAATGTTCCACCTTTGGCTTTATCGTCTGCGACAATTGTTGCAGTTGGTCCGGCTGCCTTGGTCTTGCTTTTGGGTTTTACAGATTTCACAACACGGCTTTTCACATTGCCCGGTGCTTTGCAAGCCATCGGCTATGTGGCCATACTTGGGATTTTTAGTACTGCAATTGCCTTGGTTCTTTTCAACCGGCTGATTCAAATTGCAGGACCGCTGGTTGCCAGTTCTGTAACTTATATGATGCCAGTGGTGTCGGTGATGTGGGGATTGGTAGATGGAGAACCCATGGGCGCAGGCAGAATATTTGGCTTGTTTGGCATTCTGGCCGGCGTTTACCTAGTGAACCGCAAATCCTGAAATCAGGACTCCAAGTCCACTTTTGAGTTGGAGAAATTTTAGTCTTTTTTTCCTTCCTGGGCACCCATCTGTTTCTGCATTTCCTGAAAGAACTTCATCCTTTCCTCTGGACTCATATTTTTAATTTTTTCTTTGTCAAAGCCTCCGGGACCAAAAGGCATTCCTTCCTTTTTTGTGTAGCCATCAAGGCTGAACCTCGATTCTGGAATGTCCATTTTCTCAGCCTTCACAAGCTCCATTTCCATTTTTCCATCTCTCCCGCCAATCAGCATTCTTATAGGAAATCCCTCAAGCCCTTTTTCTGACATGGCCTTAAAAATAGAACTTGTATTAAACTGACGCGTTTTAATTCCCGCCATTTCTTTGTAACCAGAAACCTCATTACTCACCCACCACTCCATTTCGCCGCGTCCGGAAGATTTCCTACTGGCTTTTACATGGGTACAGTTGTAGCCGTTTACCATTTCTTTTCCCAAAATGGTGATTTCATATTCCTCTTCAGCCCCGTCCTCATTTCTCCTTTTATTTTGAAAACCTTCGTAATAGGTTTTGCTGGCTTCATCAATGATGAAATTTTTATCAGCCTGTTCTTTCAAATGGAGCATAACCATGTTACCCATTCTACCCATTCCACCCGACATTCCATCTGGTGTGCTCATTAAAACCTGAGAACGGGTATTTCCATCCTGGTACCAGGCTTTCATTGTACCTGTTAATCCTTCAGCAGTTTTTAACCGAAACTCTGTATAAATACCAGCCTGAGCCAGTTGACTTGCGATAAGAAAGGCGAGGCAAACAAATCCATTTTTCATTTTTGAAATTATTAGTGGGTCGAAAATTAGATTTTTAGATGGAACTAAAAAATGAGTGCTTAGATAATTGCGCCAAATCAAACAGCCGTTATCATCTTTGCAGGAAGTAAAGTAAGTACCATGGGAAGATATTTAACCGGCGTCCAAAGTTCTGGCGTACCTCATATGGGCAATATTCTCGGAGCCATTTTGCCCTCCATCCAATTTTCACAAGAAGCTGCAAATGATTGCATTTATTTCATTGCGGATTACCATTCCCTGACAACCATAAAATCAGCAAAAGAGCGCCGGCACAATGTGCATGCCACGGCCGCCACATGGCTGGCATTCGGTTTTGATTACAACAAAAATATATTGTTTAGGCAGTCGGATGTAAAGAAGGTATTAGAACTAACCTGGATACTTAGTTGCTTTACTCCATATCCTATGTTGGCGAATGCCCATTCATTTAAAGACAAATCCGAAAGATTGTCAGATGTAAATGCGGGTCTTTTCATTTACCCAGTCTTAATGGCCGCCGACATCTTGCTTTACGACACCGAATTTGTACCCGTTGGCAAAGACCAGATTCAACATATAGAAATTGCAAGAGACATTGCATCTGCATTTAACAGACATTATGAGACAGATGCCTTGGTCCTTCCGCAAGCTGCCTTACAAAAAGAAAACATGACCGTGCCGGGAACAGATGGAGCCAAAATGAGCAAAAGCTACGGCAATTACATTGACATTTTCGCAGAAGAAAAAAAACTGCGTAAAACCATAATGGGTATCAAAACAGATTCCACGCCGATGGAAGATCCAAAGGATCCCAGCAATGACAATGTGTACAAAATCTATCAACTCTTGGCATCAAAAGAAGAAACTGAGGAATTGGCTAGGCTTTATATGGGTGGGAATTTTGGATACGGACAAGCAAAACAAATTCTGTTTGACAAAACACTTGAATTATTTGGACCAGCCAGAGCGCGATATTCTGAGCTAATGGAGAAACCAAACGAGATAGAAGACATCCTAAAAGCTGGTGCCATTCGTGCAGAGCAAAAAGCAGATGAGGTATTAACAAGAGTAAAAACACTCGTAGGTTTTTAAAAAAACGAGAATTTTCAAAAAAACAGAGGTGAAGAACTTAAGCCTAAGGCCTCAAAACACAATAAAAACGACACAAATAACCTTCAGAAAGGATTCAGAAAAAGATAATCAAAAATATTTTAGACAGGCTGTTTGTGTTTCAAATCTAAACATCTACTTTTGCACTCCCTTTTTGACAGGGGTGTATAACGCATTAATATGGTAATTGATCCTATTGCAGACTATTTGACTCGGTTGCGCAACGCCATCAAGGCCCGTCACCTGGTCGTGGAAGTACCAGCTTCCAACATGAAAAAGCGCCTAACTGAAATCCTTTTTGAAAAAGGATACATCCTCAGTTACAAAGTTGAAGACGCAGGTCCTCAGGGCACTATTAAGATTGCATTGAAATATAGCTACCCTTCAAAGGAGCCTGCAATTATGAAATTAGAAAGGATATCAAGATCTGGTCTTCGTAAGTACGCATCTGCAGACAGATTGCCAAGAGTACTTAATGGCCTTGGAATTGCAATTCTTTCAACTTCAAAAGGAGTAATGAGCGACAAAGAGGCAAGATTGCACCATGTCGGAGGGGAGGTTTTGTGCTATATCTATTAATTGAATTACTAAAATGTCAAGAATAGGAAAACTACCACTGCCACTACCAGAAAAGGTAGAAGTGACTATAGACAAGTCGAATCTTGTGACTGTAAAAGGACCGAAAGGAACTCTTTTTCAATCAGTTGATCCTGATATTTCAATTTCAATTGAAGATAACATTTTGGTTGTGACTCGTCCAACTGAGCAAAAAAGACACAAAGCACTTCACGGACTTTATCGTGCTCTCATTGCCAATATGGTTAAAGGAGTAACAGAAGGTTACAAATTAGACCTTGAATTAGTGGGTGTAGGTTATAAGTCTTCCCTTCAGGGAACAAGCAACCTTGAACTTTCATTGGGGTATTCACACAATTTGATTATTGGCTTGCCTCCTGAAATTAAAGTTTCAACCATTACCGAAAAAGGTAAAAATCCGATCGTAACCCTTGAGGGAATCGACAAGGCCTTAATTGGTCAGGTAGCAGCAAAACTTCGCAGCCTAAGGGAAGTTGAGCCATACAAAGGAAAAGGTATCCGATTCGTTGGAGAACAAGTTAGAAGGAAAGCTGGTAAAACTGCTTCAAAATAAATTATGTCTATTACGAAAACAGAACGCAGGAAGAGAATTCAACTGCGTATCAGGAAAAAAATCAGGGGAACAGCTGAAAGGCCAAGAATCTCCATTTTCAGGAGTAATTCCCAGATCTATGCACAGCTCATCGATGATGTTGCTGGCAAGACATTGGCAGCTTCTTCATCTGTCGAGCTCAAAGCAAAGGGCAAAAAGACAGAAGCAGCCAGCCAGGTTGGAAAATCACTCGCAGAAAAAGCCAAAGGCGCTGGAATTGCGAATGTTGTTTTCGACAGAAGCGGTTACCTGTATCATGGTCGCGTAAAAGCATTAGCAGACGGAGCCCGCGAAGGCGGTTTAAATTTTTAAGAAATGAACAACAACAGAATCGTTCGCTCCGTTGAAGGAGATACCCTTAAGGAAAAAGTAGTGGCAATCAACCGTGTTGCCAAAGTAGTAAAGGGTGGTCGCCGCTTTTCGTTCTCTGCTATTGTAGTAGTTGGAGATGGCAATGGCACAGTTGGATATGGCCTTGGTAAAGCCAATGAAGTAACCGATGCCATTCAGAAAGGCATTGATGACGCAAAGAAAAATCTGGTAAAGATACCGATGTACAAAAACACGGTTCCTCATGCCAATTTAGGCAAGTACTCAGGTGGATTTGTGTTCATTAAACCAGCAGCACCTGGAACAGGCATTATCGCTGGTGGTGCTATGCGTGCGGTAATTGAAAGTGCTGGAATTAAAGACATTCTGGCAAAATCTAAAGGATCATCCAACCCGCACAACGTGGTTAAAGCCACAGTTGCAGCTTTGGTAAACATGAAAGATCCAAGTGAAATTGCAAAAAACAGGGGAATTTCCCTTCAGAAAGTATTCAACGGATAAGGAGAAGGAATTATGAAACTGCATACATTAAAACCGGCTCCCGGTTCAACTAAAAGTCAGAAGCGCATAGGTCGTGGTACTGGTTCTGGTCGTGGAGGCACTTCAACCCGCGGACACAAAGGAGCTCAATCTCGTTCTGGCTATTCAAGAAAAGCTGGATTTGAAGGTGGACAAATGCCACTTCAAAGACGCGTACCTAAGTTTGGATTTAAAAATCCAGGTAAGGTAGTATTCAAAGTTCTAAATCTGGACGATCTTCAAAAACTAGCTGAAACCCATGGTTCAGCGACAATGGATCTGGCATTTTTCCAAAGCCATGGCCTTATTTCAAAAAAGGATAAGATCAAGGTTCTAGGAAGAGGTGAACTGAACAAAGGAATCAGCATAAGTGCTCACGCCTTTTCAGACAGTGCCAAAGATTCAATTGAAAAAGCAGGTGGTTCAACAAACCAGGTTTCCTGATGAACAAGCTGATTAAGACATTCCGTGATATTTTTTCTATTGAGGACCTGCGGGAGCGGATCCTCAATACCCTTTTGTTCCTTGCTGTTTACAGACTTGGATCTTATATCGTTCTACCAGGTGTTGACGGTGCTAGGTTCCAGGGAAGTACGGAAGGAATTTTTGGACTACTGGATACACTACTTGGAGGTGCATTCAGTAATGCTTCAATTTTCGGCCTCAGCATCATGCCATACATTTCGGCATCGATTGTTCTGCAGTTGCTGACAGTAGCCGTTCCGTATTTTCAAAAATTACAACAAGAGGGCGAATCTGGAAGGAAAAAAATCAATCAATACACAAGGGTATTGACAATTGTTATATGTCTTTTTCAGTCAGCGGCTTATATAGCTTCTAACATTCCTACAGAATACATCTATCCTGAATACATGGTAGATTTTGCAGGAGTATCTCTTTTCAGCCTCTCATCAATTATTGTCCTTACTTCCGGTACTATTTTCTGTATGTGGATGGGAGAAAAAATCACCGATAGAGGCATTGGAAATGGTATTTCTCTTCTGATTATGGTAGGAATTATTTCCAGATTCCCTGGTGCTATTATTAAGGAATCGATGACTCGCGGAATGGGAGGCGCTATGTTGTTCATCCTTGAACTGGTAGCATTATTCTTTATCGTAATGGGTGTTGTAATGATTACTCAGGCGGTTCGCCAGATCCCAATCCAATACGCCAAGCAAATTGTTGGAAACAAGGTTTATGGCGGTCAGCGTCAATACTTACCTATCAAGGTAAATTCAGCTGGAGTAATGCCAATTATTTTCGCTCAGTCA
>CANETC010000024.1 GCA_947441055.1 Cytophagaceae bacterium
ACTCGTCGTGCAGGAAGTAAAAAAGATGATGCTTCTACTCCAGTAACAGCTGCTGTAACGTCAAGCATCGTAAGCGATGCTGTTATCGTAGATGAAACTCCTGAGGTAACTGAGGTAACTACTACTGAAGAAGTATCTGAAACTTCATGGGAAGCACCTTCAGAAGAGCCAGAAATTGCTACTGAAGAATCTGCTCCAGAAGCGGAAGAAAGTTCTACAGAAGAAGATAGCCCTGAGGCTCCTGAAAACCCTGAGGAAGAAGGGGATTCAAAACCAGAATAAAATTCCAAAAGGGACTTCGGTCCCTTTTTTTTTGAACCAATACAAATGGAATCAGGTTATAATGTCATGACAGAGGACCAACTCAAAGAAGAAATAAAAAAGACCATTAAAACGATTTATGACCCGGAAATACCGGTTGATATTTTCGAATTGGGGCTCATTTATGAAATTGAGGTTTATCCACTGAACAATGCATATGTAAAAATGACGCTGACATCCCCGAATTGTCCAGCTGCTGGCACGATTCCTGAAGAAGTAAGGAGTAAGGTTGCTGCAATGGAAGGAATAAATGATGTTCAGGTCGAACTTACTTTCGACCCGCCGTACAGTCAGGACATGATGTCCGAAGCAGCCAAACTTGAATTAGGATTTCTTTAACAACAAAATACCATGTATCCAGAACAATTAGTTAACCCCATGCGCCTCGACTTGACGAGCGCAGGATTCAGCGAACTCAGGACAGAGTCTGAAGTAGAGCAAATTATGTCTGAATCTTCCGAGTCTACTCTTGTAGTAATTAACTCCGTTTGCGGTTGTGCCGCAGGAACTGCCAGACCAGGTGTAAAGCTTGCCATTTCAAGAACTTCTAAAGTACCAGGCAAACTTGTAACGGTTTTCGCTGGAGTTGATAAGGAAGCCACTTCAAAAATCAGGGAATATACTCTGCCTTACCCTCCCTCCTCCCCTTCTATTGCTCTTTTTAAAAATGGAGAGCTTGTACACTTTGTTCAGCGTCAGCATATTGAAGGCCGTTCTGCGGAAATGATCGCGAGTCACCTCGAAGAAGTTTTCAACGAAATTCTTTAAAATAAAAACACCCGAAAAAGTAAAGGCTAGGCTTGGTGCTTCCACCTCTCTTGTTACCTTTGCACTCCGTTTGGGAGGAAACAAACAGCGGAAATTAAAAGCATGCTTAAAAGCAAGCTTCTAAGGGGGATTAGCTCAGCTGGCTAGAGCGCTTGCATGGCATGCAAGAGGTCATCGGTTCGACTCCGATATTCTCCACAAAACAGACCACTCCCAACAGAGTGGTTTTTTTATTTTCTCAAATGGCTAAATCATTTATTGAAGAATTGCGCAGCAGAGAAATGCTGCAAGACATAACCCCAGGCCTTGAAGAGTGCATGGCTGGCGAAAGAATCTCCGGCTACATTGGATTTGACCCAACCGCGTCTTCCCTCCACATTGGAAATCTTGCAACCATCATTCTTCTTGTTCATTTACAGAAAGCTGGACATAAACCAATCGCGCTCGTTGGAGGCGCAACCGGGATGATAGGCGACCCTTCTGGAAAATCTGCTGAAAGAAACCTCCTGGATGCAGATAGCATCAGTAAAAACACGGAGGCCATTCGGAAACAACTCGAGAAATTTCTGGATTTCACTGAAGGTCCATGTCAGGCTGAAGTCGTAAACAATCTAGATTGGTTTGGACAAATGTCCGCCATAGATTTCCTTCGAAACATTGGCAAACACCTGAGTATTAATTATATGATGGCGAAGGATTCCGTTCAAAAAAGACTTGAAACAGGAATCTCTTTTACAGAATTTAGTTACCAACTTCTTCAGGGTTATGATTTTCGCTGGCTCTTTGAAAACAAGAATTGTCGGCTTCAAATGGGAGGTTCTGACCAATGGGGAAATATAACCGCCGGAACAGAACTAATCCGAAGAATGGGTGGAGAGAAAGATGCATTTGCTGTTACAATTCCACTGCTTACAAAAGCAGATGGAAGCAAATTTGGCAAAAGCGAAGGCGGAAATATCTGGTTAGATCCGGATCTGACCACACCTTACCAATTCTACCAGTTCTTTCTCAATACCACAGACGAGGAAGCACCAACTTTGCTTCGAAGACTTACCCTGCTTAGCTTGGAAGATATTCTAAAAGCCGAAATAGTACACAATCTAGACCCATCGCAACGCCATGCCCAGAAATTACTCGCGGGTGCAGTCACAAGGATGGTGCATGGTGAGAATGGCCTTTCGACTGCAAGAATCACAACCGATGTGCTTTTTGGAAAAGGCAGTTTAGATGAGTTGGAAACGATAGATGAAACCCAGTTCTCTCAGGTTATGCAAGGAATTCCCAGAGGAAATTTAAGTGGGTTAAATCCAGATATTGACTGGATTGCTGCATTAAGCAATGATTCGGCCAATGTGGTTTTTCCTTCGAAATCGGAGGCAAGAAAAATGATTCAGGCTGGAGCTGTTCAAATTAACAAACAGAAAATCAATGAGTCTGGAAATTTACCGGTAAAACCACTTCGCGGCAAGTGGCTTCTTGTCCAAAAGGGAAAGAAAAATTATTTCCTCCTGGAAATTCAATAAGAAACCCATGAAATGGATCTGGACCGCCTGCATATTTACCTTGCTTTCTGGCAGGATCCATTGCCAAGATTTTCTGAAATTTTACCAGGACAGCGCCGAAATTCAAACTGCTCGCCATATCCTTCCTGATAAGGCCAATAAATTTTGGCTTGGTGGAACAAAAGGAAGCAGTGGCGAAAACACCAAAGCTTGGCTGTATCGCGTAGATTCTGATGGAAATGTCCTGAAGAAAATTAGTTTCCCAAGCCTGAAATCCCAGGTTTGGGTTGGAATGGAATTTGATGCAAATGGGGCTCTGTTTGCAGTTGTAGGTCTTCGAGAATTCACGGGAGAAACAAACTACTTTTTGGCACAGTGTGATTCCACTGGACTCCTTGATTTTACCCCAATTCCCGGATTGGAAAATGCAGTTTTAGATGATGTTTCCTCATGTTCACGAAACAGAATTTTGGTTTGTGGTTTTAAAGCTTCCCCAGGAATAGCCGGAAACGATTTCTTTCTGGCCAGGGTAAACCTGGATTCTTCGAAAACAGACCTTGTGTACTACGAGGGCTTTGGACCAAATGACCACATCAGCATGGTTCAGGAAGCCGAAAATGGGAGTATTCTTTTTTGTGGCACCGTAGCTGAAGGTCAGGCATACAGCCCTTGCATGGGCAAACTTGATTCAATAGGCACAACAGAATGGCTTACAATTCCACCCACACAATGGAATGACGGGGCCCAGAGATTCACCTTGGATTCGAATGGAGATATCTGGCTTGTGGGTGAATCATCCACTTCCGCCGGATCTTTCTTCGATACAGAACTTTTCAAATTCAATTCAATTGGAGAATTACTCTGGCAACAATGGCTTGGAGCTCCAGGTCAGGATGCGGCATTCAACATTCTTCCTTGCAAGTTAAGCAGAGGTTTCTGGGTGTCTGGATATTCGAATGCGGGAGCCAGTGGAATCGGGCCCATAAGTCCATTTCTCATGCGACTTGATTCTGCAGGAAATAGCCTTGGAGAAGCCTTCTGGCCAATGTCCGCACCTAGTCCTGTTTATGACATGGAGGTATTTGCAGATTCAACATTTTATTTCTGTGGCATTTCTAGCAACAAAGGCTACTTCATGAAAAGAAATAACCCTGCACTTCAAAACACATTTGTCGTAAAAAACAGTTCCATTTTTTTTCCTGAAATGGCGAAATCCGGCCTTGAAAAACTCAAAATCGCGATAGAAAGTGGAAAAGGTTCCAAGTTCAATTTGAGCGATTTGACTGGAAAGCAATTGGGAATTCTGGATTTTCAGAATGGTAAAATACGCTTCCCTTCAGACCTTTTTGGCAGTTATTTTCTTTCCTGGCAGGAAGAATCTGTTAGAAAATCCATCCTCGTTTACATTTCATCAAACCAATAAACAAGCCCATGAAAAAGGTTTTTGTCTCCGGATGTTTTGACATTTTACATGCAGGCCATATTGAGTTTTTTTCTCAGGCAAAAGCCTTGGGAGATTGGTTGGTTGTTTGTTTCGCAGGTGATGCTAGTTTGCAAATGCACAAAAAAAGGCCACCATCCATTCCCGAAATTCACAAGAAAAAATTACTGGAAGCACTGCGAATGGTTGATCAGGTAGAAATTGGAGAAGATGCCATTTTGGGACTTGATTTCCATAGCCATTTCATCCGAATTAAACCAGATATACTGGCGGTGACAGAAGACGACC
Organism: Cytophagaceae bacterium; assembly: GCA_947441055.1. Taxonomy (GTDB): domain Bacteria; phylum Bacteroidota; class Bacteroidia; order Cytophagales; family Flexibacteraceae; genus CAMDMI01. The sequence goes on from CANETC010000024.1 coordinate 4,321, forward strand.
GGTTTGAAAAAGAAAAGCGACAGCTTTGCGCAGAAACGGGTTGTGTGTACACTGTTCTCCCAAAAAGTTTAGAATTCGATAAAATTTCCACTTCTGAGATTATTCTGAGAGTAAAATCACAATAATCTGGAACTCCCGCTTTGCTTAATTGAAGCAAAATCAATCCTTATCTGTGGCATCCACTGATTTGTCGTAATCCCGCGGGCGAACCGAAAAGGAATAGCTTGCACCAAGCATAAACCGCCAACCAGGTTGGGCATTATTCCATTGAGAATGAATTACCTCAAGATGGACAAACCGAAACAATCGGTCAAGCCCATATCCAAATTCCGTGAATTGCTTTCCCGGTACAGCAAGGCCATTGAATAGCAGAACTTCACGCCAATTTTTGGAAGAAGGGAATAACCAACCAAGCAAGATCCGATCACGAAACAGATGTGCATGAAATTCTGCAAGTCGATCTGCAGAAGACTCGGAGTAATAATCCAGATTTCGAAATTGGTCTATTGAATGCTCCCCGATTACAATCGTTCTGTTGCCAATTATATGCAAGGCATCCATCTGCCCCACAAATCCTTTCCGAACAAAAGCACCAACCCTGCCAGATAACTCCAGCCGGGTGTTGCGCATGATTCCAATGGATTGCCTTAAAGAAATTTCTAGCTTCGTAAAATCAGCTTTTGAATTTATGATTTGAGGAATTGCATGGGTGAGTTCAAATCGAATGCGGGGTGAGTTTCCCATCCTAAAATACTGACTCTCATTGTATAAAGCAGAAGTCATAAACGGATACCAATCCAAGCCTAAATGAACATCGGCCATCCTGCTACTCATTTTTTCCAGACCCGGACTCAAAGGAACAGATTCCTGATTCGATTCAAAATTCCGAACCTTTCCAAAGATATTTTTCAAATACGAATTCCGAAGCAGGCTACGATCTTCCAATCCGAATCCGATTTCAAACTCCAATCTACCCGATAGTTTTCGAAGGAATTCAACTTTCAGGTAATCGCTTTGATAAACCTTCATGTAATTGATTCCGGTATAAAAACAATAGAGCATGTTGAGGTTTCTGCTAATTGGATCGGCCGAAGAAAATTGTCGGATAGCAGAACCACCACTTGCCTGAACCATCCATTTTGGACTACCAAATTGAAAAACACCGGACATAAGCAATTTTTCTCTGCCATGTGCATAACGAAAAGACGGACCAAACTGGATGAAATTTCTGTCGTCCTTGAAGCGATTCCGGCTTTGGCCAAAACTCTTCTTCAACCAAATTTGCTGCTCTATGCTGTATCCTTCAACCGAATTGTTGCATAGGGTTTTATACGGAGAGAATAATTTAAGACTCCAGGGCTTGCGTTTGAGGCTATCCTGCCGACCAAAAGAAAATTGCTTTCCCAGCAAAAGATAATTTCCAATAAATGAAAACACCTTGCTTTTTTTTCGGCTAGAATCCTTCCTTTCCGAAACCTTCCACAAGCTATCCAGCTTACGATAACTTTTTTGCTCCATCTGAGTAAGAGGCACAAGCCGGTTCTCCTCCCAAAAAATTGAATCGTTTTTAATTGAACTGGTATCTTCAATAAAAACCCTGTTTGCCACTACCGAGGGAGCTGGATCCGACTTACTTCTATTTTTCTTCGCGGTTTTAAATTTCTCCTTCACATACGCCTTGGCCAATTGACGCACAAATTTGCGTTCCTCTTTTTCGCGTTTTTTCAAGTCTGGCTTCTCGGGATTTAACCGAATTGCCTCATCTGTTTTTTCATCAAGCTGCTGTTCGAGTTTTTGAAAATCTGCATACAACTTTTCGTTTTTTGTTATTTTATATTTTCGAATGGTAGCGTTGTAAACAGCCTCCATTGTAATACCGAGTGCTTTTCCTTTTACATCCTGGCGAATTTGAAGCGGCAGCCAAATTCCTTCCACCGGGGCATATTGTTGCCTCATCTGAATATCGAAGCCCTCCGCATTTTCAGAAAGCCTTGCAGAATGAATGCACCAAAGTTTATCAATCAAAAAAAGCTCGCCCTTCCAAATGTGCTGACCTTCAGTTCTGGGTATAACTTTAATTTTAAAAACCTCATGGCCTCTTTCAGAAAAAGCGCCTAAATACTGAAACCGGTAATACCTGAAAGCTGAGGGAGATAAAGGCGAAATGGTTTGTCCGAAATTGGGGGAATAGAGCTCATACTTCAGGAAATTTTGCTTCACTTCCAGCTTTCCAAAAGTAGATCGCGAGGCCAGCACTTTCTCCACATACGTATTGGGCTGTTTAAATTGAATTGACTCCAGTGTTTCCTTGAACATCACAGTGTTGGCATCAATTCCCTCCTTTTTCATCAGAGGTCTGAGAAGAAATGGCAAATCGAGAATCCTGCCACTGCCCCGGATATACACTTCAGCTGTATAAGCGTCAACCAACATCTTATTTATTTTGGCCCTGGCTATGGCCTTACGCATTATTGCATAGGCAGGATCTTCATTCTGGGAAGCAACTAATACTTCCTTTGTTTGCAGTATCTGCTCTTGTAAAACAACATCCAGATTTTCAAAACCTGAAGCCGCTTCTACTGACTTTCTCTCCGTTCTAAATCCGAGACATTGGAAATAAACAACATGTGGACCTTTGCTTAGCTCTAGTTTATAGGCACCTTCCTCGTTGGCCATTGTGCCTGAGGGAGATTTTTCAAGACCAATGGTAGCAAATGGGATTGGCTTACCATTTTGGTCCAAAATTCGCCCTTGAATCCCAAGTTTTTGCCCAAAGGAGACCTTAGTGCAAACTACAATTATGGCAAAGAACAAAGGAAGGCGAATGTTCATAACGGATAGATTGCAAATATGGCCCCATGTCTAAAGATTTATCAGCGGTTTTTTTCACTAACAGAAAAAGTTTGGGATTTAATGCCACAGAACTCCTGCATTCTCTAATCTACTTTTCTAAAGTAAACTGCTGTCTAATTTCTTAAATAGCCCTTCTTAAAGCCCCATTCCAATATTCTTTTAAAAATGGCCAAGTTTCTGTTATCTGGTTTCTTCAACCATCAGCATTTCCCATATTTGCAGAATGAAGTCTATTAAATCAATTTGTTTGTTTATGACTTACCTGACATTCTCTTGGGGCGTAATTGCACAAGGGAATTCAGGATTACAGATTGCCCGCCTAAAGTATGGTGGCGGCGGAGACTGGTATGCCAACAAAACCTCTCTCCCAAATTTAATCAGGTTCTGCAACCAGAACCTTCACATGAACCTGAATCAGGAAGAAGGAATAGCGGAACCTGGTTCTGTTGAGTTGTTTCAATTTCCGTTCGTTCATATGACCGGCCATGGAAATGTAGTTTTCTCCCAGGATGAAGTACAAAACCTTCGAAAATATCTGCTAGGAGGCGGCTTTCTGCATATTGACGACAACTATGGCATGGATAAATTTATTCGAAGGGAGATGAAAAAAGTTTTTCCTGAGTTGGACTTTGTAGAGTTGCCATTCTCCCATTCTGTGTACAATCAAAAATACCGATTCAATAAAGGCCTTCCGAAAGTACACCAACACGATGGCAAACCAAGCCAAGGGTTTGGGCTGATTTTTCAAGGAAGATTACTCTGCTTTTACTCTTTTGAGTGCGATCTTGGCAATGGATGGGAAGACCAATCCGTTTACAACGACCCAGAAATAGTCCGACAACAGGCACTTCAAATGGGTGCCAATCTGCTTTCGTTTGCGTTAAGTAAATCATATTAAGTCCGGCATACCGTAAATAGGATTTAAGTTAAAATAGAATAGCTTTGTAAATACCTTGAATTCAGCAAAACATCCATTCCTAAAATAAATGAAAATGATTTTGCCAGAAGTTCTGGAATTTGAGCTGGAGGAATTGGAAACCCTGAGCGCTCAGATTTTTTCGAATTACAAACAAATTCGGGTTTGGATATTGGAAGGACCACTGGGAGCAGGAAAAACAACATTTGTTCAAAACCTTGCAAAAGGCATTGGCATTGAAGAACAAATTGTAAGTCCAACTTTTTCCTTACTCAATGAATACCATTCAGAAATTGTGGGTAAGGTTTGCCACCTCGATTTATACAGGTTGAATAATATTTCCGAACTCGATGAAATAGGTCTCTTTGAAATTGAGGAAAGAGGCTATTTTTGTTTGGTGGAGTGGGCATCTGCCGTAAGCTATACACCTTCTGTTCCTTGGTTAGAAATCCGCCTGGAACACATGGAAAATACAAAAAGAAAAATCCGAATTCAGCTTCATGAAAATTGAAATCTCTTCAGAAATAAAGGCGCTCACTTCAGAGGCCCTCAAAACCAAAGAACAAGTTCTTTCGGTTGAATCAAAAGGAAAGAAATTATCCATTTGCATTCCCAGAGAAATTCATCTTCAGGAGAACAGACTGGCGCTGAGTCCGGAAGCTGCAGCTTTACTGGTGAATAATGGACATGAAGTTTGTGTAGAGGCCGGAGCGGGCAATGGTGCGAAATTTCCAGATAAAGAGTTTAGCGAAGCAGGTGCGAAAATCTGCTATTCTCCAGAAGAACTATACAAATCGGGAGATATAATACTAAAAATCAACCCGCCTACCTTGGAGGAAATTGAAATGATAGAACAAGGAAGTACATTGATTTCCGCCTTGCATCTTACCCATAACAACGCCGATTATTTCAACCACATCAATCGAAAAAAGATCACGGGAGTTTCCATAGAACTGATTGAAGATGTGGTTGGATCTATGCCCGTGGTTCGGGCCATGAGTGAAATTGCTGGAAATACCGTACTTCTAATTGCCGCTGAATATTTAAACAGCCGGAACAATGGCCGAGGTATTATTATGGGTGGAGTTACAGGTGTACCTCCAACAAAAATTGTGATTATCGGGGCTGGAACCGTTGGAGAATATTCTGCGAGAACTGCATTAGGGCTTGGCGCAGAAGTAAAGGTTTTTGACAACCACCTGTACAAACTTCGCCGGATGAAACAAAGACTGGGAAACCAGCTTTTTACCTCCACCATCGACCACGCAAACTTGAGTGATGCCTTACAAAGAGCCGATGTCGTAATCGGTGCTCTCCGGGCCGAGGATGGGATTGCACCTTGCGTTGTTTCTGAGGAAATGGTTGCCGAAATGAAGCCCGACTCAATCATCATTGATGTAAGTATAGATCAAGGCGGTTGTTTCGCAACTTCCCGTCCAACCACACACACCGACCCTGTTTTCAAAAGGTATGATGTAATCCACTACTGTGTACCCAACATTGCTTCACGCGTGGCGCACACAGCGACTACTGCGCTGAGCAACATTTTAACTCCCATGCTGTTACGCTCCGGAGAAGTCGGTGGAATGGAAGAATTTATCTTCAACAAAGATTGGTTCATGAAAGGTGTGTATTCGTTTAAAGGAAGCGTAACCAATAAGAATATTGCCCGCATTCTTAATCTGAAATACAAAGATCTGGCCCTCTTCAAAATGGCTAGATTCTGATTTTATTGGAATCATTGTTCCGTTTTAAACCAAAGGCGTATTTACAATTTCTGGGTTAACCCCCGTGCTGGAAACAATTGGCTCCAGAAACACGGACTTTTCGTTTGCATCTGTTGCCTTTTTTGGTAATTCCATGGCAACGAAATTCATCCGAATCAGAAACTTTGGGTAAGATTTCATTATTGGAATGAACGCCTGAGCGGTGGGTATTTGGATTTTTTACTTCACCGTAATGCCCTTTTCCCCAAGACCAGCAATCCAGGCAAAGTCGGGCTTCTGTTTTTGCTTCCACAGATTCAGACATCCATGGAAAAAAATCCAAACCGGTTAATCTTTCCACACTATCAATGCTTACTGCAAATGTTTTCAAAGGCATTTTAGAACCTTCGTTGGCAATAACCATTCCGATTCCTTCCGGATGAAGGGAATCTGGCCTAAGTAAAACTTTATAATACAATTCAGGAACTGAAACCTGATTTAGGCCAATTGTAGGCAACCCTTTTTTCAAAACCGGACCAGCCACCACATACAGCTTTCCATAATTCTTTGCCCAATCACGAACCTGCTCCTCTCCTTTTTTCCAGATTCCCCGGTTGCATTGTGGTCGTTGAGGCGACATGTTGCTCATAAAAAAAGACTCTTGCATCGTATTTTCCGACCAGCCCATATCGGCCGCTGGGGCTATATGACCTCGGTCAAATCCAGAGCCGGTATAATCTTCTTTTGTGGCCGAACCTGAAGAAATCTTGGGATCAATCAGAAATTTATCGGAACGCTCATGTGATTTCAAAGTCTCATCCGCGGTAAGTTCATAGGCAACCCAAATGGCCTGTTCGTGTTCTTCAGAATACAAAAGACAATAAGCGGAATGGCAAACTGCCTTCTCGCCATTTTTTAAGGCTGGCCATTCACGGGGATGTACTTCATGCTTTTTGTGCGACTGGGCATTTCCATAATGGTTCAGGCATAAAAAGACGCAACTGAAAAGTAAACCAACAATACTATTCGTTTTCATTTTCCAAACAAATACCGAAAACCAATTTTCCAGCGGCCAACACTAGGTAATCCATCCGCTGCCATTGGAAATCGTTGGTAAACAATTTCAGGGGAAATAATATTGTTTGAAAACAGCGTGTATTCATATTGAAAACCGAGTCCAAAACCCATTGAAGTTCGGCTTCCGGATGTGGTTTTTGACAAGGCCAATGCAGGCCTTGCGCTGATTACAAAATGGTGAATTTCATAATCATCCAAAGGAATCATAAAACCGATGGTCGCAGCAGAATTTAAAATCCGACCATTAAGGCCAGGAACCGAACTTGAAATTTTGATGTAATCCATAGAAATCCCAAACAGAAAATTCTTGTTAACCAATATTTCAAGTGATGCCCCGGGTACCCAGGCCGACTTTAAAGTTAAATCTTTTGAAAGGATTTGCTGTCTACCAAGTGCAAATCCAGCCTTCCAATAGGCGGGATAAACATATGGCCATTGCACCTTTCGGATGCCATGAACATCCGCCATCGTATTTGCACCCGAAAGCAACAAACCCAGTAAAAGCCCGGCCCTTAAAAGTCTCCGGAACATAAAAATGGCTTAAGCCAACTTTTTAAACTTGACCCTTTTAGGCGCCTCGTTTCCAACTCGTTTTCTTCTGGATTCTTCGTAATCAGAATAGTTTCCTTCAAAAAACGATACTTGAGAATTACCTTCAAAAGCCAGAATGTGCGTAGCAACTCTGTCCAGAAACCAACGATCGTGGCTAATGATCACTGCGCAACCTCCAAAATTTTCGAGGGCTTCTTCCAATGCACGAAGTGTATTTACATCTAAGTCATTGGTTGGTTCATCCAAAAGAAGCAGATTGGCTTCTTGCTTCAATGCCATTGCAAGGTGTACCCTGTTTCGCTCTCCTCCGGAAAGCACGCCAAGCTTTTTCTCCTGATCACTTCCTGAAAAATTGAACTTGCCAACATAGGCACGACTGTTCACCATTTTTCCACCCAGATTCATCAAATCTGTTCCACCGGAAATGGCTTCAAAAATACTTTTGCCTGCATCCATGCCATCGTGGCTTTGGTCTACATAAGCCCAATTTACGGTTGGCCCAACCTCAAAAGTACCAGCATCTGGTTGTTGCTGGCCGGTAATCAACCTAAATAGCGTTGTCTTTCCAGCGCCATTTGGCCCAACTACCCCAACAATACCAGCCTGAGGAAGATTAAAATCCAAATTTTCAAAAAGCAACTTTTCGCCAAACGCCTTTGAAACGCCAAACGCCTCAATCACTTTTGAACCAAGGCGCGGGCCAGGTGGGATATACAATTCAAGTTTTTCTTCATTCTGTCTTGCCTCCTCACCAAGCAATTTTTCATACGCACCCAATCTGGCTTTGCTCTTAGCTTGCCTAGCCTTTGGCGCCATTTTCACCCATTCTAGCTCACGGGCCAAGGTCTTCATTCGCTTGGTTTCAGACTTTTCTTCCTTCGCAAGGCGCTGCTGCTTCTGCTCCAACCAGGAACTATAATTTCCTTTCCATGGAATACCTTCTCCCCTATCAAGTTCCAGAATCCATCCTGCAACATTGTCCAGGAAATAACGATCGTGAGTTACTGCAATTACAGTGCCTTTGTAATCACGAAGGAACTGCTCCAGCCATAATACCGACTCTGCATCAAGGTGGTTGGTTGGCTCATCCAGCAAAAGCACATCCGGTGCTTGAAGCAATAGACGGCATAAAGCAACCCGCCTTTTCTCTCCACCTGAAAGAACAGAAATCAAGGCATCATCCGGCGGACAACGAAGTGCATCCATGGCCCTCTCGAGTTTTGCATCCAATGTCCAGGCATCCAGCTGATCCAGTTTTTCCTGAACTTCACCTTGCCTTTCGATGAGCTTATTCATAGCATCATCGTCCATTGGCTCGGCAAACTTTTCGTTGATTTCATCGAACTCCTTCAAGAGATCCACAACATTCTGAACTGCCTCCTGAACTACTTCTTTTACCGTTTTGGAAAGATCCAGGTCTGGCTCTTGCTCCAGCATTCCAACGGTATAACCAGAAGAAAAAACAATCTCGCCTTCAAACTCCTTGTCCTTGCCGGCAATCAGCTTTAGCAGGGTTGATTTTCCAGAGCCGTTAAGCCCGAGGACACCAATCTTGGCGCCATAAAAAAAGGAAAGGTAGATGTTCTTCAGAACTTGTTTGCGGGGCGGCCAATACTTATTGACCCCCGCCATGGAAAATATGATGGTCTCGTTCGACATGACTTGAATGGTATGGTGCAAAGATGATTTTTTTCTCCGACAAGAATGCGACTTACAACAATTATTGCTCGCTTAAAAACAAAAAAAGGGAGTCCAAAATGGCTCCCTTAAGTTTTGACCGAAAAACGAAATTACCAGCGGGTTCGTCTCTTTTTTCCATTGATGGTAATATCCACATTGGAATCGCAATTGCCATCGCCAAAATCTACCACCTTGGTTTTAGAATCATGCGTGATGGTAATAAGGCCCGAAACAGGCTTGTAAATTCCCATAAATGCACATTGAGATTTCCGAACAACATTCGAATTAACCGTCATGGTATAGTTCCGGCCTTTACGATCTGTGCCAGCCAAGCCACTTCCAACAAGTGTAGTCTGAATATTATCCCACTTATTCCACAAGAGGCCAAGGTTCCATTCCATCACTTTATTTCCCTGATAAACGAAAGATTGTCCATTCTCAAAATTCAGAGCCATATTTATTTCCCTTGTAATCTGAATTATAGCATTGTCAGTCAGAATCGCAGGTGAGGAAGTATTCCTTGTTGTTTTAGAGCTGTTGTTGTCAATCATTACAAACTCAGTTGCACCTCGTTTAGTCACGCCATAATCCTGATAACTGGTCACTACAACTGCTCCTTGATTTCTGATTTTGTCTGTAAAGGTCCAGAAAATCTTCCCTTTTCGGGTTCTGCCATCCTTGCAAAGACAACCTGTCCCAAAATCTATAGTTACTTTTCCTGTAGGGTTTGTACCTTTTGGAATGATGGTAACTGTGGCGCAATTGTTCGAATCCAGAAAACGCACAAGTGCTGAATCAGCGGCCAATCGGCCATTCATCAATACGGATTCATTGGCATCCATCACTTGGTCTTCCAGGTTACTAATATCCTCCGCTTCATTATCAGCCTGGTTTTGGTCGATACCAACTTGCTGATCTTCATTGAAAGTGTTGGGCGATTCATTGTCCTTTTTGCAGGAGATGAGTAAACTTCCTGCAAATACGGCGGCAAAGCAAAAACTTAGAAATTTGTTCATAGGATTAAGTGTTTTGTTAATTTGAAACTAACCCTTTGAAGTCAAAGTCTCAAGGATGGTTTAAGCCTAAACCAAAAAAATATTTTCATTCCTAGCTAGGCTGCCCAGCATGCTGTTTCAGACAATGGAATCCATCAAATTAAACTCAAAACCTTTAACAATTGACTTGCCAAAAGGAATGGGAATTTCACTTCCCGGAAACCATAGTTGCACGCGATTTACAGGCTGAGAATTTCGGAACTCAATAGAAGAATCAGACCGTTTACCATCATTAAAACGCAAAAAAAAGGCCGGTTTCCCGGCCTTTTTTATATTGAAACTCAAACTAAATCAAAGTCCGAATTCAGACTTAATATCGGCAACCCAATCAAGTTTTTCCCACCCAAAGAAGGTTACTTTCTTGTTGGAAGTAGTCCTGACCTCTGTTTTAACACCATTGGTTTCTGAGATGGTTACATAATTAACCTCAATTTCTCTTTCTTCACTTTCTCTTCCCATATGGCCATAAGCCGCAGTTTCGGAGTAAATCGGATTCTTAAGACCAAAACGGTCAATGATCGACTTTGGCTTAAATGAATTTTTGAATTTCGCCTCAATCTTTCCGCTGAGTTCGCCATCATTCAAACCAATCTTGCAGGTTCCGTAGGTGTTCACATTAATTGAAACAGGTTCTGCAACTCCAATTGCATAGGAAACCTGAACCAAAGCCTGATCTGAAACGCCGGCAGCAACAAGATTCTTCGCAAGATGACGGGCAGCATAAGCAGCAGACCTGTCCACTTTCGAAGGATCTTTTCCTGAAAATGCGCCACCACCGTGGGCACCTCTACCACCAAAAGTGTCTACAATAATTTTACGACCTGTAAGGCCTGTATCGCCATGCGGTCCACCGATGATGAAAACACCAGTTGGGTTGATATAATACTTGATGTTGTCGTTGAAAAGCGCAACCACCCTTGCAGGAAGTTTTGATTTTACACGCGGCAAAAGGAACTCATGAATATCCGCTGAAATTTTATCTGTCATTGCTTTATCCGCAACTTCTTTCGCAGACCTTGAAGAATCAGCTGGCTTTACAAAATCATCGTGTTGTGTACTCACAACAACAGCATCAATTCGAACAGGCTGGTTGTCGTCAGAATACTCGATGGTCACCTGAGATTTGGCATCAGGTCTGAGGTAGGTCATGTTCTTGCCTTCCTTGCGAATGGCAGCCAATTCCTTCACCAACAAATGGGAAAGCTCAAGGGTTAAAGGCATAAGGTTGTCAGTTTCCTTGCTGGCATAACCAAACATCATTCCCTGATCACCGGCACCCTGCTCTTTAAAAGCACCTTCCCCTTCATTTACACCCTGAGCAATGTCGGGAGATTGAGAATGCAAGGCGGAGATAACCGCACAAGACTTGGCGTCAAACATATATTCATCAGAATTATATCCGATTTTTTCAACTGCTTTTCTGGCAACCTCCTGCACATCTACATATGCTTTGGTGGTAATTTCTCCGGCGAGAACCACAAGACCGGTGGTCACCAGAGTTTCACAAGCTACTCTGCTATCTGGATCCTGACTGAGCATGGCGTCCAGTACAGCGTCGGAAATTTGGTCGGCAACCTTGTCTGGATGGCCTTCTGAAACGGATTCTGATGTAAAAAGATAAGGCATTTGCTGATTAAATTAAGGGCGCAAAATTAGGACCCTCCGGCACTTTTCCACCCTGCTTTAAAAATTATTTATTAAAAGAGAATCAGCAAGCATTCAGGAAGCCATAAAAAGGAAAATTGCTGGGATTTTTTCCCATTTTATCTCATCCGATTCCCGCCATTTTGCAACCGTAGATTGTTTAATTTCCTGCATTGGACCGGTTAAGTCAACAGCCATGCAAAGCCTGGTGCCCGGACTTAGATTTTCAATCAATTGATTCCAGATGCTTCCATTGCGGTAGGGAGTTTCGATAAAAATCTGAGTTCGACCTTCTCGGGCTGATTCGATTTCGAGTTGACGAATTTTTCGCCCACATTCATTTTTGTCCACTGGGAGATAACCATGAAAGGCAAAGGATTGTCCAGACAATCCGGAGCCCATTAATGCAAGCAAAATGGAAGAAGGCCCGATAAGCGGATGGACTTCGATTCCAAGCTTGTGACAAACATCCACCAAAACCGAGCCTGGATCTGCGACAGCCGGACAACCAGATTCCGACATCATCAAGGCATGTCCGTATTCCTTAATCAACTTGGCATAATTATTCACCTCCAGAATGCCCGTGTCCTTGTTTAACTTTTCAATACGGAGGTCATCAATAATAATCCCCAATTTCAAAGATGAAATAAAGCGCCGAGCCGTCCTTTCATTTTCAGCAAAAATCAACTTACTGGATTTCAAAATTTCACGGTACTCAGAACCCAGCCAGGGCAATTCCACAGAATTGTCAGAAAGGGTAACCGGAAAAAGGTAAAGTCCAGACTTAAGCGGCTTGACTTTGGCTTGATTATCGATTGGTAACATTTGACATCCAAAGGAAAGCCTTAAGATGGTTTGGTCAAAAAAAAGGATTTTTCAAATGCGAAAACTGACAACAAAACGGCCAAAACATTCCTTAAATCATTAATCATTTGAAAAAACTTATTTACATTTCGACTAACAATAAAGAAATGCGCTTTAATGGTCATTTGCGCTCTTTTCCTTCCACACAATCAACTCAGAAAAATGGTGGAAGAATAAGCAGGCAGGCTTTTCAAGCAAAATTTTATTGATAAAGTTCCACCTAACCTTACTTGGTATGAATTCATACCAATGAAGCTTAAATACAAAACCTTAAACCAAAAACCATCATGCGGAGAATAAGGCGCACACAAAAAAAACCTGGAACAAAAATTCTGAGTCTCATCGTGATTCTGAACCTATTTGCTCAAACAACAATTCTGGCTCAATCAAGATTCAAGACAATAGATGATTCGATTGCCCGGGCTATTTCTGCCGAGGAAAACCACAAATTGGAGGCAATAGAAAGGCTGGTGGAGGCAACACGGAATTTTGATTTTCTGGATCCCAAACGGCAACTAACCATTCTTGCACCCAACAACAAGGCTTTCAAAAGGCTTCCCATTCAAACCATCGATTATCTGGTGGACCCAGCCCACCAGTCAGAACTGGATGACCTGGTTGCCTACCATACAATTGAAGGCAAATACACAAAGAATGGCATTAAACATATGATTCAAAAGGGCGAGGGAAAAGCCAAATTCAACACTTTGTCTGGATTCCCGGTTTTTGCCGTTCTGGACAAGGAAGGAGAAATCGTTTTTATTGATCGTAATAACCGACGGATGAAAATGATTGAAGCGAATTATTTGAAAGGAGCTCATACTGTTCATATTATAGATTGCGTAATTCTCCCACATTCTGCCGTGTATTGACCTGCACTTTGATTGCCGCACATCCTTCTGCAGATTTGCAGCATGATTGGTATTTTTGAAGCAGGAGGAAGTAAAACGGAATTCCTATTCGGCGACCCTATAAAGCCCACTGAAGTTGAATCAAAGGGCATTCATCCGGTATTCATGGATGATCAATCCATAATTTCTGTGCTGAAAGAATTAAGTTCAGTTTCAAATTTTTCGATGCCTGAACAAATCTTCTATTACGGCGCAAGTTGCGGCTCACACGAGCAATCTGCCCGAATGCATGGTTTGCTTTCAGAAGTTTTCAATCAATCGCAAATTGCGGTAGAATCGGACCTTTTAGGCACTGCGCGGGCCCTATGTGGCCACAGCCCAGGATTCGCAGCAATTCTTGGCACAGGCTCTAATGCCTGCTTGTTTGATGGAAAAGAAATTGGACCTCGCATGGTGTCCTTTGGATTTTGGCTCGGAGACGAAGGCAGTGGCGGACACATCGGAAAAACCGTTTTCCGTGCCTGGTTGAAAGGCGAACTCCCTCCAGATTTAGCAGAACATGCCGCAGAATCGTTTGGTGGCCCAAGGGAAACCGCACTCAACGAAATTCTTTCAGAAAAAAAACCAAATGCCCGTATGGCAGCCTTAGGAGGCTTTGCCATTCATAAGAAAGAACATCCTTTTTTCCAAAAATTGATTTTGGCTTGCCTAAAAGAATTCTTTGAAGAAAATTCTTTTTTAGTCGAAAAAGCTGGCAGCAGGCCTTTCCATTTTTCAGGCTCTGTTGCCTACTATTTGCAGGATGAAATAAAGCAGATTCTCAGTGAGCAAAATCTGAGTCCTGGTATATTTGCAGACAAAACTGCCAGATTACTTTTTAACTACCATACAGCTACAAACAGATGAAACAAAATCCTGATAATACACTTTTCATTCTGCCTTACGAAAGAGCACTTTTACCAAGTGAGTGGGAAATTCTACAAACCGAAATTGATGATTTTTTAAACAGTTGGAATTCCCACGGACAAGCAATTAATACCTCAGCAAGGCTCGAAGAAAGCACTTTTCTCATCATTGAAGCGGAGGATGGACAGGCAAGTGGCTGCAGTAAGGACAAGCTTTTTCGATTTCTGAAAGAAAAAAATATTCAACATCAATTTCCGGAATCCGAAGCAGGAAAGTTCTTCGTAGAACAAAACAATAACATAGTTTCTATGGATAGAGCCGGCATTAAAATGGCCTTGTCAGAAGGCACAATTAACCCAGAATCAAAGCTGTTTCCCACCTGGATTAGCTCAGCAATTGAGTTCGAAAATCTTTGGAAAAAACCATTGAAGAACTTCCCATTTTTGGCAGGTCAAAAGGAAATCAAATAAAAATTTAATTCAGCCTTTTGGGTAATAAAGGAGAATCCAATACTTTGCGTCCACTTAGTGAGAAATAACTACATGAAAAAAGCCTCATCCATCGCAATTCTATTGCTAATGCTTGCAAGCCAAGTTTTTGCAGGTAATGACACCAAAAACGCCGACAAGCTGTTTAAACAGAAAGGTGAGTACGAAACAGCCCTTCAAGAATATAAAAAGATTCTTGAGTCTGCGACCAACAAAGCCTATGTAAATGCCCAAATCGGTGAATGCTATCGCCTTTCAAACCGAATTGCCGAAGCGGCACCTTTTTACAAGGCAGCTTTGGATCTTAATTACAAAGCGGACAGCATCCTTTTTCAATATGCATTTGCTTTGAAGGCAAGTGGAAATTATGCAGATGCAAAAGCAGCATTTAAAAATTATTCCAGCCACGGTGGCAAGCCTGCCCGTGTTGACAGATCCTTGAAGGAGGTTGAAAACCTGAACAAGATCGACGAATTGATGAAAAAGAAATTCTGGTATGAAATTTCAAATCTGGAAGCTGTGAATACCCCCGGATCTGAATTCGGCCCGGTTTTATTCGAAGACAAAGTTTATTTCGCATCTACCAAAGGAACATCAGCCGTTTATGGAGCAACAGGTACTCCATTTACCAACATCTTTAGTTACAAGGTTGGTGGAGATGCGACCGCCATTACAGAACTTCCGGTGGTTAATCAGTCTGGGCGCCATGAAGCATCCCCTACTTTTTCAAAGGATGGTAAGTTGATGATTTTTGCCCGCAGCAATGACGGCAACAGAAAGACACATCGTGAAGTTTGTCTTTACATGACCCGCAACAATGGAACAACTTGGTCAGAGCCAGAATTAATGTCCATCAACGATGTTGATTTCTGGAATGGTGCACCTTGCCTTTCTCCAGATGGAAAATCTCTTTACTTCGCTTCAAACCGCAAAGGTGGAAAGGGAGGTCTTGATATTTACCGTTCTAAACTTGATGAAAGTGGCAAATGGGGCAAACCATCAAACTTAGGTGAATCAATCAATACTGCTGGTGATGAGTCATTCCCAATGATTACTGAAGATGGAAAATTATATTTCTCATCTGATGGGCAGCCTACAATCGGCGGTCTCGACATTTTCGTAGCATCCAAAAAAGGCGATAATACAATTGTTGAAAACCTTGGAACGGGCATCAATACTGTAAATGATGATTTCGGACTTACCCTTAAAACACCGACTGAAGGTTATTTCTCATCCAACAGAGCTGGCGGAAAAGGCGATGACGATGTTTATTATTTCCGTGATGGAAAGAATGATCCACGCACTGTGAAGTTCAACACCTCTTGCCAACTTTTCTCCCGCATTGACAAGGAAGAAACCATGGCAGCCGGAATGAATGTAAAATTGCTTGACGACAAAGGCGCAGTTGTTGGTGAAACCACAACAGATGCCGAAGGAAAATTTACTTTCCCAATGGAGCCTTCCAAGAACTATGTGTTCTATGTGGAAAAGGAGCAATATTTAACACTTCGCCAGCCTTTCAGCACTGTAGGTAAAGCACCTGCTTACGAGGAGCTTACTCAGAAAGAAACTACCATCGATCTTTCTTCGAAGCTTGTAATGGATAAAATCAAACTTCAGCAAACCTTCGTAGTTGAGAACATCAATTATGATTATGACAAGTCTGATATTCGTCCTGATGCAGCACTAGAGCTTGATAAAATTGTTCAGTTCCTCCAAGACAATCCAACCATTACCATCGAACTTAGCTCTCACACAGATAGCAGAGGAGATGATACCTACAACCTAAAACTTTCTCAAAAGCGTGCTGAAACTTCAAAGACCTACATTGTGTCAAAAGGAGTTAAGGGTGTAAGGATTACCTCTATCGGTTATGGTGAAACCAAACCATTGATTGTGGACGCTGCTACAGAGGAAGACTTTCAGAAAAACAGACGCACAGAATTTAAGGTTATTAAAGTAGCCGGAATGAAATAAAGTTCAGAAATGATCTGAATAAAAAAAGCCCCTGTTGAAGGGGCTTTTTTTATTGCCATTGCAGCACGATATTTAAGCCCTCCAATACTAAATTGAAGCAAGCAATAATCAAATCGATTTTAAAATGCGCTTTGGCGCTTTTTACTGCATTTTTAGTGCAGCCGGCTTTGCTCAATGCTCAAAATTCACAAGAAAATTTTGGCAAAAACAGGGTTCAATACAGGAAATTTGATTGGCAATTACTGAGCAGCCAAAGCATAGATCTTTATTTTTACTCGGGTGGAGAAACATTGGCAAAAACTGCCATTGAAATGTCTGAAACAGAATTCAGAAGAATATCAGACCTTTTTGGATTTACCCCATACCACAAACTCAAAATTTTCCTTTGCCTTTCAACCAACGACAGGCTTATGAGCAATTTGGGTTTGGGTGAAGGGAACTTTCAAACCGGTGGCAAAACTACATTCACCAAATCGATCGCTGAAGTTGCCTATGAAGGAAGCCTAACCAACCTAAGGAAACAGCTTTCAGCTGGAATTGCACAAATCATGATTCGGGATATGCTTTTTGGCGGATCACTGAAGGAAGCCTTACAAAATTCTTACCTGCTCAATCTTCCAGACTGGTTTATTGGCGGGGCTATTAAGTATGCTGCTGAAGGTTCTGGTCCAGACATGGAAGACCTGATGAAAGAACTTGCCGTTAAAAAGAAAATTCGCCAACCGGCCAACTTTGTGGGAACTGAATCCTATTTGATTGGGCAATCCATCTGGAATTTTATCGGGAGCCGATTTGGAAGATCCACAGTAGGAAATATCCTAAATCTCACCCGCATTATGCGAAATGAAGAAAAGGCCATCGTGGGAACACTTGGAATGCCTTTTCCTGTTTTCTTAAGAGAATGGAGAATATTCTATCAACAGATGCCCACTGCAGGCCTAAGCGCTCCCCCGGAAGACTTTAAAAAAGGTCATAATTCTTTAAAGAAGAATTACCGAAACCTTTGTTTTACTCCTGAAGAAAACTTCCTGATTTACTCAGCAGATTGGAAAGGAAAATTTCAAATTCTGAGGTTAGACCTTAAGACTGGCAACTCTCAAATAATTTTCAGGGGTGGATCGAAAATCATTCAGCAAAATTCTGAAGGAGAATTTCCAGCTGTTTGTCCGGGGCCAGAAGGAAGACTAATTGCAGCATACCCGCAAAAAGGTATTTGGCAAGGCGTTAGTATGAACCTTCGTGGGAAAGACCGGAAATCTCTAGATTGGTTCAAGGATTTTCACGAGGTAAACTCTATGAAAATCTCGCCAAATGGAAAATACATCGTGGTTTCTGGAAGTCTTGGAGCTTACTCTGATATTTTCCTTTTCAATACAGGCAACGGAAAAATGCGTCGACTTACCCAGGATTGGTATGACGATCTTGATCCTTTTTTCTCTCTCGAAGGTGATAGTATTTATTTCTCAACCAATCGAATCGTGTCAGATTCCATTGTCGACAAACCAGGTTTGGATCCTAAAAGAAAACTTGCGCTTTATGCCTTTTCAATAAAAGATCCCGAAAAAAAACCAGCTCTAATTTTTCAATCCGCTGGAAATATCAGCAAAGGCCAGATGCTGGAAAATGGCAGAATTGCTTGTTTAAGTGACGAGCAGGGAACGAGAAATGTTCTCCTTCTGGAAAGAAACAGTAAGAAGGGAATGGAGATTTTCTTAACCAACAGCCTGTTCAATATTTCAGAATTTGCTTATTCTGAAGAAAGTCGCTCGCTCGCATATACAGCCAGACTCAAACAAAAGCCAGCACTTTTCCTTGGGCCACCATTGGAAACTATCCGATTGACCGGAGGATCAATTCTTCAAAATGAACCCATAAAAACAGCAGGAAAAAATGGCATTCACGCTGATTCAAACAAAATAGACATTCAACATTATATTTTCGAGGAAGAGAAGTTGCCATCTGCCGAATCCAAACAAAAGGAGGTCAGAAAAAGAGAAAAGGCCAGATTCAAAAAAGAATCAAAACCAAAGGAAATTGAGATTCAAGGACCCGTTTCATACCAGCCTATAATGACCGCAAACCACCTTACCACTGGATTGCAAATCAACCCGATTCCGACCTGGGGACTTGGAACGGTGCTTGACTTTTCTATGCACGATCTCTTTGAAAATCACCACATCAACGGGGGAATGACTTTTTTCCTGAACGACCTGGAATTTAAAAACAATGCTTCTTATCTCGAGTACCAGTTCTTGCAACATCGAGTTGATTTTAAAATCAGAGGTGAACGAAAGGCCATTCAAAATTCAGGATTAAACCAACTTTTCCGGCAACGAGATATTCTACAAAACCTGGCTATCTCATGCTCTTACCCTTTTTCAAATGCCCTAAAACTTGAAATCAATCCTTTTTTCCAACAAACCAAACGATCCATTTTTGACATCCGCAACATCGGACTTGGCGGAGAAGATCGAAAAATAAATTACTTCGGTGCTGCCAGTGAACTGGTTTTTGACAACACCACAAAAACCGGCATGAATCTTCAATTGGGAACAAGATTCAGGGCAAGGGCCCAATACCAGATTGCACCAGCCGAAAAAATCAGAAACTTTGGTGAAGTTTCACTTGATTTTCGCTCCTATCTGCCTATCCACCGCGAAATAACATTTGCCTTTCGGGCCTCTTACGGGAACTTTTTCGGAAACTCACCCAAAAAATATATGCTCGGAGGAGTAGACAATTGGCTTTTCAGAAGCTACCATGTGAGTCGGCAAAAAGATGATCCTTTGCTGGGTTTCAGGGATGATGCTTTAAGCCTGAATTCAGACGAATCTCAATCAAACTGGCTATTCAATAGGTATTGTACCAACTTGAGAGGATACCGATACAACGCAGCCTATGGCACCAATTTTCTATTGTTTAACTGTGAGGTAAGGGTTCCTATTATTCGATATATTTATCAAGGGCCGATAAATTCAAATTTCTGGAGAAATCTGCAGCTGACAGCCTTTGCGGATATGGGCGCAGGCTGGACTGGTACAGGACCCTGGAACAAAAATAACAGCCTGAATACCCGGGAAATAAATGAAGGCAATTTTAGCATCAAGGTAAAATCCTATGAAAACCCATTTTTGGCAAGTTATGGATTTGGTGCACGCACCATCATTCTTGGATATTATGCCAAACTTGATTTAGCCTGGCCAAGTCAAAAGGATTCAGATTTGGTAAACAGCAACTCATTGAGCTCTGAGGACTACAAAAATTCCTCCAGGCTTATGTTCTCACTGGGCCACGACTTCTAATCAGGGTTGTAAAATTATTGTTCGGTAATTCAGGCTAGTGAAAATGCCATATCCATTTCCTTCCATTGGCGAGCGAAGTGTAGAAGGTTGAGCAAAAGGATTTCCATTAGATCTGTCAGCAGCAGAAATCGCCCTCAGATATAGATAATATTGCTGCTCGATGTGAAACAAACGAACGAATATTTTCCTTCCCTTTTCAAAGCGATAACCTGTAAACAAAGGAAAAATTTTGCCATCAAAACTATTATCGGTGAAAGTGAAATCAAGCGCATTAGGCCCTGAGAGGCTGTCTTCATTTGCAATAATTCTATAGAAATTACTTTCCCCTGGAAAATCTTTTATCCTAAATATAAATCTGGCCATAGAATCAGCAGGATTATACTGCACTTCAATGGTATCCAAATCAGGCTCTTGCAAAAATCTGCAGGTACCAGAAAGTCGGCGCCCGGATTCTGCAACCTTCAGGTTTAAAACACCTTCGGAACCATCCGGTACATAGGTTGATTCAAAATTATAGAGCTTCCTGTTTTGAACATCAAGAGTGACTAGCGGCAAAAGGCTGTCAGAAATAACGGAGGTTTCTAATCTGATAACTGCAGTGGTTAAAAGTGGCAAACGAAGCGTATCAAAATAGGAATCCGTTTCCATTAATAGAACCTTAAGTGGTTTTCCTTTTTCCAGATACGCTTCTACAACCAATCCTTTTTCTTGTATTGGAAGATCAACCTCAATCGTTTTCTCAAGGTTGCAGGAGAACAAAAAGAGGCCAAAGCAGAAGTGCCAAAGCCGAAAAAATTTAGTCTTCAATTGGATTCACAATAAAGGTTGATTTCAAAAGCAACCAAATGAGGAAAAAGAGGATTGCCCAATTGAGGTAAATCGGATAGAAGTCGGAAGTGTTTTTGTAGCGTTTCTCTTTGTATTCGGATTTCTCCAGCTTGTCGATGGTGGAGAAGA
>CANETC010000025.1 GCA_947441055.1 Cytophagaceae bacterium
GCAGTGGCGCAAGCACTCAAAGCAGAATCCACATGACCAAGCGCCCGGTGCGCCTTTCCCACCACTATAAAGTTAAACTGATCTTCAGGATTGATGGAAAGTGCGCGCTTTGCATCAGAAAGCGCTTCATTGTAGCGTCCACTGTCAAGTAAAATCTGACTCCTGATCCGGAACAGATTTGCATTGTTGGGATCTTGCAGAATAAATTTATTCACCTGAGCAAGGTCCGGAATGGAAAGGGTACAGTCTATCGGTGTGCCCTCTGCTGGATTTTCTTTTTCGGTATATGGCTTACAAGACCAGATTAGACCTGCGGTGATGAAAAGAATCAGAAGGAAGGATTTCATGAATTGTGTCTGTCTCGGGCAACAAAGTTAAGAGCGAATGGCAGGTTTCTGGAGGAAATGAAATACAAAATCAAGTTGCTGGTTATCAGGATTTGGACCAGTGAGTTGTAACAGTCACCCAGTTACAAAGACCACCGATTGCTGGATTGGCTTTGGAAATGGAAGTTTCAATGCTGAGCACGGAAGGAAATTCTTCTGATACTGCATTGCAAATTCTCTGTCCGAGTGTTTCAAGAAGCTTGCAGGGATTCTCCATTTCCTTTTTCACCAGATTATACACTATGGCATAATCAACAGTGTGTGAAAGATCCTCATTGATTGGATTGAATCGCACTTCCAATTGCATTTTGATATCAACCCGAAAACGGTTTCCAAGCAATTTCTCCTCCGGATAAACTCCATGAAAAGCGTGGAAATCAAGTCCCTGAAGCAGAATTTCTGTTTTCAGCAAGGCTTTAGATTTGATCAAAAAAGGACCCTCCCACATTATTCTCCTGCTTGGTCTCAATTGGAGCAGGTGCCTGAACAGGCGCTGGATGTGCAAGCTCTTTGGCTGCTGGAGCTTCCTCTGGTTCAGCCTTTTGAACCTCCGCCGCTTCCGGTTCTTCCACTTTTACCTCAGGTTCTGCAAATCCGATGGTTTGCTGAGTTTGAGGAATCTCCAAAGTATCTATCACTTCTTCAACTTCTTTCTCCTCAAGAAATGGTCTGACCATTTCATATTGAAGTGGAGGCGGAAAATTAAACTGAATATTGGCGGAACGGAGTTCTGCTTTTTCTGCTTTTTCAAGAAGGTCGCGGGCGATTACTTTGATTTCACTCAGGAAGGCATCTTTCAAATTCTCAATGTGCCGGAGTTCGCCTTCAATCACTTTCACCTGGCCAACCGTGTTGTCGTAGGTTTTTCTGGAATAGTCCTCGGCTTGTTCCATGGCCTTGGTGGCTTTCCATTTGGCCTCCTGAAACAAGGTTTCAGCCTTTAAGCGGGCTTCCTGCACAATGAGTTGTGCTTGTTGCGTGGCCTGATCAACCGCTTTCTGACTGGTTTCTTCCGCCGCTTTTAAGGTTTTATACAATGAAGCCTCAACCTCACGCAGTTTTTCAACTTCCTTTTCTGAATTTTCAAGGCGGGAGCGCAGATTGGCCTGCTCTTCCAGCACTTTTTCCCATGCAAGGGAAAGAGAATTCAGGTAGGCTTGAACTTCGTCCTTATCTAGACCGCCGAAAGTCTTTTTATCAAAATTTTTCTGCCTGATTTCCAGAGGAGTAACCTTCATAATCTATCGGTAAATATTCCAGGCCGAAACAGACCTGTCGTCGCTGCAAGATAGTAAGAGATCGGATTCTGCAAGCCAACAAAGCTGGTTTACGCTGTGCCCATGTCCGCCATGCCTCGCACGGTCAAGTACCCGCAAAAGCCTCAGGTCAATTGCATCCCAAATTTTCACAGTTTTATCCATGCTGCAAGTTGCCAGAAGTGGTTTTTCAGGGTGTAAACGAACATCATGAATGCCAAAAAGATGGGCTGGAACGGCCTTTTTCATTGTCCATTCGCCCGAGTCCTGCCTTTCATGTAAAATCAATTTGGCATCCCTTCCACAACTTACAAAATGTCGCCCATCCGGATAGGCAGCAAGTCCGAAAATTGTGTTCAGGTGCGTGTCGGAAATCAAACTTCTGGATTGAGCATCCTGATCAAACAATCGGATAAATGAATCTGAGCCTCCAAAAGCGAAACCTGCATTGTCTGGAAAAATTGTCAGCGCCCGAAGGTCGCCAGATCCAGCTTGGAGAAATTGTACAGACCTTTCATTCAAATCCAGCATCGCCAATCGACCGGAAGAGCCCATTGCCAAAAGCGAACCGAGTCCGGTTTTTTCCATTCTGAACCAATTGCTTTCCGCTCCAGCAATTGAAAATGCCACTTTTCCAGAATCCAGATCCAGGAAATGAAATCCATCCTTATTCACTGAAACCGCCAAAAGGTTGAATTCAGGAATCAGACAAAGCGCATAAACAGTTCCTGACATGCGGGCAAGAAGGCGACCTTCCGTTGGTTTTTCCAGGTCCCAGGCCACAACCCAGCCATCACCGCCGGCAGAAAAAAACTGCCCCTTCCTTAACCCGGATGCAAGCGCATACACTGGTTCTTTGTGACCAGTGAAACGAGAAACCAGGGCAGCATCCTCCATAAGCTGCAAAGGTAAACCGGGCAAACAGAAAACCTCAATTCAATTCCCAATGCTCTTTCTTATTTCCGGTATTTGAACCTAGCTTGCAATTATGTTGCCCGTCTGGTCTTTCACTTATCCCTCTGAGGCTTACCCCCTACTTGCAAAACTTCGGGAAGAAAACATTCCTTGTGCTTTATCAAATGAGCACGTTGTGCTGATAGACCCTTTGATTTCCAATGCAGTAGGCGGCGTGAAATTATTGGTGCCTGAAGCGGAAGCTGAGCGGGCAAAAACCATTATCGAAGATTTTTTCAAACCGGCAAAATCCAACATTGCACCACTTGATGCTGCATTTCGGGAAAGCCATGATGAAGTATTGGGATGGTGTCCGGCTTGCGAGGCCTATCCTGTTTATAGAAAGAAATTCACTTTTGGCAAAACGGCGCTGGCTGTTTTTCTAACCCTATTAAGTTATCCGCTGGCCTTGCTCTTTTTAAGCAAAACACACACTTGCACCCGATGCAGTTTCCAATGGAAACGATGATGGTTTCTTTTTTATCGTTGAATAGAAACTTTTGGCAAGGGATTTGTGTTCTACTTATTCGAAGAACGCCCGAATGAAGCTTTGCAAAACCCATGACCGGAATCTGAGTTATCAGGTATCTGGTGACATAAATTCTATTTCTGAAATATGGGATGCGTTTCTTCCACAGGACCACCACTTACAAAGCCGCTTTTTAAAAATTCTTCCTGATTCTGGATTAGAAGATGTGAAATACCATTTTTTACTCATCTACCATTCCGGAACCTGTATTGGACTGGCTTCCTTTCAAGAATTCCGGTTTCATTCAGGACATTATGACAGCAGTTTTCTCAACAATGGCCCTCTTTCACTGATCCGACAAATTCTAATTTGTCACGAAACTGGCATTTTAATTTGCGGAAACCTCTTTCACCTGAATGAGGAAGGTTTCTATTTTTCTGACTCCAGAAACAGAAGTTTAATTCTAGAAGTTTCCAGAGACCTCGAACGCAGATTGAAACCCGGAGCCTTGCTTCTAAAAGACATTCAGGAACCCCTTGAACAAGAAGGATTGAAAGAACATCGGTTCCGCACATTCGACCAGGATTTGTTGATGGAACTAAAACTCGAAGCCGATTGGCTGGGATTTGATGATTATATGGCAAGCCTAGGGAAAAAATACCGACAGCGGGCCAAAAAAATATTGGAGGCAGCTTCTTTTCTGGAGTTTCGAATTCTAGAGGAAGATGAAATTTCTCAAAATAAGGCCGTAATGGAAAATCTGTACCAGCAAGTCCGTCAAAGACAGACGATTCGTGTTGGTTCCCTCAATGGCAACTATTTCCTAGAAATGAAAAAGGCGAAAAAAGATGCCTTTGAAATCAGGGCTTGGTTTGATGAAAATAAAAAGATGGTGTCTTTCAGTTCGCATTTTTTGCATCCGAACAAAGTGCGGGAAGTACACTACATTGGTTTTGACAGCGCAGCCAACGAAAATCACCAGCTATACTTCAACATTTTATTCGATGGCATTCGCGCCGGAATAGATCATAAAGAATTAAAAATTCAGTTTGGAAGAACTGGTTTTGATGCGAAGGCAAGTGCCGGGGCAGTTCCAAATTCTATATTTCATTATTTCAGATTGAAAAGAGGACTTCCCACCATTACTTTCAATTACATGAACAGGGCTTTGGAAAACAAGGAGAAGCCTGACTGGAAAAACAGAAACCCATTTAAAGACCAGCCACAGGATATCATCAAACTGGAGGCATGAAAAAAATATCCTTCCTGCTTTTAATCCTTGTATTTTCCTTCATTGCTGGAAGAAAAATATGGAGGCATTTTCATGTGCCAGACATGCCCTTAAACCATGTGGACTTAAGTACAGAAACTGGTGAGAAATTAAAAACTGCGACAATCAAGCAACCTTATCTGTTGGTTTCCTATTTTCAGTCCTGGTGCGGAGATTGTATTCGGGAAGCCCCTTCGATCGAAGCACTTCAAAAATCTCTGGGCAAAGAAAAACTGGAGGTAATCCTTATTTCGGATGAAGATTGGTCTAAAATTAATCGATTCAGCAGCCTTTGCAAATCCAATCTTCCAGTTTACCAATCTGGAACAAGCCTCGAAGATTTGGGGATTCACATTTATCCAACTACTTGGCTTTTAGGACCTGACAGACAAATCATGATGGTAAAGCAAGAAGGATTCGACTGGAATTCTGAGGAAGTAATCAAACTGATTCAAAAAAATTAATGGCCAATCCAAAATGAACCCTTGATTTTTTTCGTTACCTAAAAAAGAAAAAATGAAAACCATTGCCCCATTTATTTTGTTCATTTCCCTGATGCTTTCTGCTTGCGGACAACCGAATGGGAATCAAAAATCAGCAAAGCCTCAAACCAAGAAAAACGATAATTCAAAAATGGAAACTGCAACATTGGGCGCCGGATGCTTTTGGTGCGTAGAGAGTGTTTATCTCGAACTTAAAGGAGTAAAAAAAGTAGTTTCAGGATACAGCGGCGGCCATAAGGAGAATCCTGGTTACAAAGAAGTTTGTGATGGCAGCACCGGCCATGCAGAAGTAGCCGAAATAACCTTCGACCCATCGGTTGTGAGTTTCTCTGAAATTCTGGAAGTCTTTTTCTTGGTGCATGATCCTACAACCCGAAACAGGCAGGGCAATGATGTTGGCACACAATACCGTTCCGCCATCTATTTTCATTCCCCTGAGCAGAAAGAAATGGCCGAAACAATTATTAAAAAACTGAATGCATCAGGCGCATGGGAAAACCCAATCGTTACCGAAGTTACCAAATTTGAAAAGTTCTGGCCTGCGGAAGATTACCACCAGAACTATTACAATTTAAACTCCGAACAACCTTATTGTCAGTATGTTGTAAGACCTAAATTGGAAAAATTCAGAAAGGTTTTCAAGGAGAAATTGAAATACTAAATGATTGGCAGTTTGCCTTTCAATTAGGTATTTTCATCTTTCCGACTCGCGGATAGTCAATCGTAAAGCCAGGTCTTCAATGTCTGCTGTCCTGGAAATTGCGGACTTCCACTCGCTTGGTATTGCGTTTGAGCCATAATATGTGCCAGCCAATGCGCCGGTAACTGCCGCCGTGGTGTCGGTATCATCTCCAAAATTCACAGCCACTAAAACCGCATCCCGGAAATTCTCGGAATTCAGAAAACACCAGACAGAAGTTTCCAAAGTATGTACCACATAGCCGCTTCCACTCAATTCATCTTGCGGAAGTAAATTAAAATCAGGCTGTAAAATTCGCCTGAAAGCAGAAAGTTCATTTGCAAATTCAGGACTATGAACAAGGAGCCCGCTTTCCCAAGATCGACACATTTCTTTGAATGCCTGCATTTTATCCAGTTCCTTTTGGGCAATCAAGCGAATAAATTCAAGCAAGTAATGGCAGGCCAAAATTGACCTAAGGTGGCGGTGCGTAACCGAGGAGGCTGAGGAAACAAAACGAAAACGCTCTGAAGGTTCCAGATTTTTGCATTCCCAAATCAAAGGGGCAATGCGCATCAATGACCCATTGCCATTAGACATCTCCTCATTTCCGCCGGCAAGTTCAGCTTTAACACCTGATTTAATCCGATGCAAGGCTTGGCTGGTGGCAATTCCAATGTCAAACACCGAGCCGTGCGCCGACCAATAACCATTTAGAAACCAGTCGAGAAAGTACCTGCCCAATAATTCTGTGCTATATTCTTTCAACATGGCTTCCACTGTGCAGAAAACCATTGAAGAATCATCCGACCAAGTTCCTGCCGGTTGATGGTGCGTTCCAAATGCCCTCATTTCCTGAACGGGGTCATCTATCCGACTTTGTCGCTGGCAAAATTCCACCGGAACTCCCAGGGCATCACCCGTGGCAATGCCAAACAACATCCCTTCAATCCGTTCTTTCAATTCCATAACCAAGTTTAAGAAAAAGAAAGTAAATCTCAAGGATGGAGATTGCTTAAGCGCAAAGCGAGATTGCTACCTTTGCCGGCCGCAATTGCGAAAAACACATGGAAAACAAGCGAACAGAAATCGCCAACCTTGGCGAATTCGGACTAATTGACCGAATTGCCACAGGCTTTTCAAACGAACAAAAAGGAACTTTAATGGGCATTGGCGATGATGCCGCGGTCATTGCAATTCCGGAAGGTGAAGTTTTACTTGCTTCCTGCGATATGCTTGCGGAAGGCGTTCATTTCGACCTTGCCTACACGCCACTTCATTTGCTTGGCTACAAGTCTGTGGCAGTAAACCTGTCGGATATTGCCGCTATGAATGGAATTCCAAGACAGATTCTTATTTCAATTGGAATCAGCAATCGGTTTTCGGTAGAGGCTGTGGATGCTTTGTATGATGGAATTCGCCAGGCTTGTAAAGATTATCAGGTTGATCTTGCTGGAGGTGATACTACCTCTTCCAGAGCCGGACTTGTACTTTCGGTTACCGCCATTGGCAGCCAAAAGCCTGAAAAAGTGGTCAGCCGTGCAGGCGCAAAAGTGGGAGATCTGGTTTGTGTGAGCGGAGATTTGGGAGCGGCATATATGGGTTTACAATTGCTGGTAAGAGAAAATAAAGTATTTCAGGTTAACCCTGATATGCAACCAGAATTACCTGAAGAACAGGCTTATCTCATTCAAAGGCAATTGAAGGCTGAAGCTAGAACCGATATTGTACATGAACTTGCTGAGAAAGGAGTTTTGCCCAGTTCGATGATCGACATTTCAGACGGACTTGCATCTGAACTTTTCCACATTTGCAGACAAAGCCATTGCGGCGTGCATGTATTTGAGGACAAACTCCCAATTGAGAATCTTACGCGACTTGCGGCATCTGACTTTGGTCTTTCTCCACTAACCTGCGCCATGAACGGAGGTGAGGATTATGAACTTCTGTTTACCGTGGCACAATCTGATTATGAGAAAGTGAATCAGATGGAAGATGTCAGCATTATTGGCGTAATCAGGGAAGAGTCTCAGGGCAAAAGCTTGATCCTAAAAAGTGGACAGGTAGTAGAAATTAAAGCCCAGGGCTGGACGCATTTCAAATCATAAAGGGTTCCTATTTGAAACCTGGAGGAATGTCGTCTCCAAGTTCCTTTTCGAGGTTATAATTCTTGGCGAAGAAAACTGCGTATCCAGTCAAGTCTTTGGACTTGTAAAGAAGTTGCATATTCTCCTGAGTGGCCAGTAAAAACACTGGCTTGAACTGCTTAAATTCTTTTTTGAATGGGCCTGCTTCCTGCACCTTTTTCAAATAATACAAGGCGCGGATTTTAGAAGGCAGTTCCTGAATTTTGATCATCACATGCTTCTTATCCACAAAAGGAAGCGAGGTAACCTGGAGTCCCTCTCCCGGATAAAACTTGGTATTAAAATCTGAAAAAGCGGCTTGAATTGCAGACTCAGGAACATCCAAACTTGGAATCAATGCCATAAAATAATGCTTCTTCTGAAGCTCTTCGCTAAACTGAGGCTCTTTAGCTTGGGCCAAAGCCGAATCAGAAGATTGCGGTGGTCCACTTCCCTTCTCAGCATTTTGGATGCAAAGACTTGCAAATTCCTGTAAAGGAGATTTCGGAAAATCCACTTTGAAAGCTTTTAACTCTTTGATATAAGTGGGAATATCAACGGTACGGGCCGTAATCAATGCACTCAGGATTGTCAATTTGTCTTCGTAATCAGACTTCGGATACGAATTTCTGATGGAAGCAATTCCATTACTTGCTTCAATGAACATGTTGCCACGGTATTGTTCATAAGCTACTCGGTACAAATCGCCGATGATTTCGTTCTTCTGTTTATTCTCCTGCAGGTAATTGGGGTTTACAATCAGTTTAGCAAAAACAGATTCGCCATGACTCGCAAGAAGAATACTTTTACATCTTTCAAAATCTGCATTCAGCTTCTTTTTACGATAGAGGAGGCATAAATTGTAAAGTACCTCAGGCATTTTTTCATAAGTCGGATAATCCTTTACTTCTCGTTCGAGCGAAGCAATGGCCAAGTCCGGCTCCTCAAGTTTCTGGTCATAAATTTTTCCGATTTCAAAAAGCGCTTCCTGTAGCCGCTTATGCGATTCTGCGAGTTGAGATGAAGACAAAGGAATGTCCTTCATAAAACCCTGCCTAATTTGATTTGGATCTGGTTTATTGTCCTTTTCAGCAGCACTTTCTTTTTCATCTTTTCCGCCTTTCGCAGAAACCTGAGGTGTATCCTTATCCTTCGCTGTCGTGTCCTGATCATCCGAATCCGCGAATTCACTTTGTTTATTGCTTCGCCTCCAGTTGTCCTCAAGCTTTCTATCGCCCCATTTTTTTTTGAAATCACTGCGGCCATTGGCTACTGCCACAGGATTGGAGAAATACCATTCACCACTTCCCTGCGAAGGCCCTCCAGATTGACCCAAGGCGCCTCCATTTAGGTTTCCAAAAGCTGAATTATCGGACAAATCAAGCCCGGAATCGGCCTGTTG
Organism: Cytophagaceae bacterium; assembly: GCA_947441055.1. Classification (GTDB taxonomy): domain Bacteria; phylum Bacteroidota; class Bacteroidia; order Cytophagales; family Flexibacteraceae; genus CAMDMI01. Next base: position 9,046 of record CANETC010000025.1, read on the forward strand.
CTTGGCGAGTTTTTTTGCTTCCTTCGCTTGCTCTTCAGCCTTTTCCTGTTCGCCTTTTACTTTTTTATCAATGAAGGCACGAAGCTGGACCGTATCCATTTTCGCTAGCTTCTGCAGACTGTCTTCCTTTTGAATGGTGAGATAATGTTTCACAAACTCACCCAAAACTTTCTGCCGCTTTACAATTGCTTTGTAATTATCCTCTGTGGTGTCAAGACCCAGCACTGTGCTGTCGTAATAGTTTTTGGCCCAGACATAGCTTCGAAGTGGATTGTAATGAAGCTCCGCTAATTTAAGAAAAGTATATGGCTTTTGTTTGCTTCCCGGCTTACCCTTTTTTAAGGCAGTTCGCAGATAAACAATGCCTTTATTCATATCGTTTTGTTTGATTTCAAACAGGCCCATTTGATGGTAAATCTTATCCAAGTAATCCTCATACTTGAGGTCCTTGGTCATCCTGGCGAATCGCTTTCTAATTTTCCGAAGCTGCTTTTCATCCGAAATTGAAACCACCTGGGAAAGATTCATCTTTGCATTAAATTCAAGATCAAAACTTGGCCAGCATCGAAGGGATTGACGATACGCTGAAGCAGCTTCTTCATCCCGGTTAAACTTTTGATTTAACTGACCGAGTGCATAGGCCAACCTGCCTTTTTCTTTGCTACGCGGACTAAGTTCAACGGCCATGCCAAGATAATCCACCATTTTAGCATAGTCCTTTTTCTTCTGATAATACCAGGCAAATGCCAGCGCTCCTTCACGGAGGTTCTTTTTACTAAGTGTTTCTTTTTTCAAATAGGCAATCACAGACTTTGCATTCGATACATCACCCATTCGAATGTAAGTGATGAGAAGCCAGATAACAGCGTTATGCTTCACATCAACATCCGTAAATTTCGTATTAATGTATTTGAAAGTTTGAATGGCATTTTCCCAGTCTTCTTTATAAAAACGGGCCTTGCCAATCAGAAGATAACTATCGTCAACCCATTTTGAATTCTTATGTCTTTGAACCGGAATGGAGGCTTTTTTAATGACTTCCTCCATGGAAGCATTGGCGCCCGCCGCAGACCCAAGAGGCGGAAAAGGATAAATTTCCAGAACACGGTTATAATTATCCTTAAAAGCCGTGAGTTGATCAGCCTCATATTCCTTCATTTTTTCCCTTGCAAGAAAATATCCATTGTAGTGGGCAAGGGTATTGTGCCAAGCCAGAGAAGTCCAGGTCTTTTTTTCCTGAGAACAAGAACTCAAAAGACCAAGTACAAAACCAAAAACTAAAATCAGAATAATACCTTTTCCCAACCAAGCTTTAACGCAAGGCAGTAACTCAGAAGTCTTGCCATTTAAGCCAGACCAAATTCTATTTTTTGCAGATTCCAATGGCCTCAAAAATACAGCGATTTTGCAGGGTTCAAAGAAAGTGCATCCAACAAATGAAGATGATTTTTCATTTTTCGATATCCCGCTTAAAAAGTAGAAATTTACACGACAAAGTTCAATGGGAGCAAAACGACTTTTTATTATTTTGATTTTAGGTTTCGCAGAAATTCTGCAAGCCTATGGCGACGGATTTGGCACAATATCTCGCACCAATTCACGCATAAAGGAAGGAGCAAAAGCAATGAAGTCAAAGGACTTCCAAACTGCAGCGCTTCGATATGAGGAAGCGTTGAAGGAAGACCCAAATTTACCTGCACAGGTTAGAATGAACCTTGCTCATTCCTATTACCAGCTTAATAAGAACAGCAATGCACAAAAAAACTATCTGCTTGCCCTTTCCCAGTTAAACACGCCAAAACTTAAATCAGTAGCCTGCCAGCAAATCGGCAATATTTACTCAAGAGAAAAAAACTACAAGTCCGCTTTGGAATGGTACCAAAAAAGCCTTCTCCATCTTCCGGAAAATAAAAGTGCGAGATTAAATTACGAACTCGCTTACAAGCTAAACAAGAAAAAAAAGGAAGAAGAGAAAAAGCAAAACCCGGAAAAAAATCAATCAAAACAATCACAAAACAACCAGCAACAACAGAAACCTGAACAACAAAAAGAGAATCAAAAAAATCAGCAACAACAAGATCAAAAAAATCAAGGAAACCCTGGAAAGGATAAGAAGGATTCACAAAACGAAAAGGGAAGCGAGAAAAAAGATACCGGATCTGGTCCAAAAAAAGGAGACAAACAAGGCCAAAACCAGGCAGACCAAAAAGAAAACAAATCAGATTCCAAGCAAGAAGGCGGGAAACAGGAAACCCCTTCTGAGGATGGGAAAGATTCTAAGGAGAAAACCAAGGACAGCAATATGGAAGATCCTGAAGCATATAGAATGGACAGGAAAAAACTTCAGGAAGCGGGTTTGTCTGAGGAGCAGGCCAAAAACATGCTTCAGGCTATGAGACAAAATGAGGTAAAATACCTACAGCAAAAGCGTTTCAAAAGCAAATCAGCCGGAAACAACAAAAGTGGTCCGCGCTGGTAAAACCCGTTTAATGAAAAACGGATAAAAAGACGAAAAGGTAAATCCAGAGAATATCCAGAAAATGCCAGTAAGTGGCACACAGTTCAATGCCAAGTAAATTCTTGGAATGGACTTTATAAAATTGCGTTCTCCAAGTAGTGATCAGGACAAAAATTACCGCAGAAACCACATGCAACATGTGCAAACCTGTTAATACATATAGAAAAGATCCGGCCACATTATTACCTGAAAAATATACGTTGATATTAACCAAATAAACCCATGAATACCACTGCGTTACAAGAAAAGAAACCCCAAGCAATGCAGTAATCAACATCCAACCTTTCACCTGCGCCAGATTGTCTTTCTTGGCATTTACAAAAGCAAGGTGGTGGGTAAATGAGCTTACAAGCAGAATTCCTGTCGTGAGCCAAAAAATAGGAGGAAGCTCAAAATCAACCCAATTTCCTTCTGCCTTCCGAACAATATATCCAGAGGTGAGTGAAGCGAAAATCATTACAACACTCAAGAGAAAAAGCCACATGCTGAACTTTTTAGGGTTCATTGAAAGCGTTGGCTGGGCATCATCAGTTGCCTGATTCCAAATCGGTATTTTTTTTTCGTTCATATTTTATCAATTGCGAGCAGCAACTGGATTAGAGGCAAATAAAAAAAGGAATAAAACATGACCCCGCGAGCAGTCTTGGTGGTCAGAAAACGAAGATGACGAATCGCCATCCACAGAAAGCCAATTCCACCCACCGCAGCAATTCCTGTGTACCAATCACCTGCCAGTTGAAGGAAGGAAGGAAAGAGACTGATCAGAACAGTAGCCACAGTGTAAATGAAAATATAATAGGCAGCGGTGGAATCTTTTTCCCTTCCAAAAGGAAGCAATCGAAAACCAGCTCTCTGATAATCCTCATCAAGTACCCAGGCAATAGACCAAAAATGCGGGAACTGCCAAAAAAACTGAATACCAAAAAGTATAAAGTAATCCGGGTAAAGGTGATTTCCAGCTGCAATACAACCAACCAAAACAGGAAGCGCACCTGGAAAAGCACCAACCAGAACAGAAAGTGGCGTCTTAGGCTTTAATGGTGTATAGATGAAGGCATATAGACAATATGAAATAAGAGCCAACAGCGCTGCATTCAGATTGAAATAGAAATAGAGCGCCAATTCCCCGAGAACCAATAAACAAATAGAATAAGTAAAGCCGTTTGTACTAGAAATAGCTCCTGTTGGCATTGGTCTATTTTTCGTACGATTCATCAAAGCATCCAAACGAATTTCAATAATCTGGTTGCTTGCATTGGCTGCACCTGTAATGAAGAAACCGGCAAGACCCAAAATAACCCAATAATGCCAATGAGAACCATCGTCTAAAGCATACGCATACGACAAAAGTGTCGAAAGGACAACCAGAAAACTCAGCCTCGGCTTAAGCAGTTTCCAATACGCCAACATAAAGGCAAAGTTGTCCATGTATAAAGAATCAGGCAGAGATATTGCTTAAGCTTCTGAGAAATTTCAGATGAAGAAAGAGCCAAAATTGACTACAGACAATCGAGAAACCAAGCAACAAATGAAATGGTTGTAAAAATGCAGGGAAACCTAAAGAAACAAGGAAGTAGCCCGAAATCATAAGAACAACGGCCAACAATAATGGAAAAAATGAAATCCAAGAGTTTTCAACTGGCAATTGCTTCACAAAAAGGACCGGTTGAAGAATCATAAACAACAAGGCCAAGGTTGAGAAAGATCTATGAAAAAGAAATTTCCAATCCAATCTTTCCACATAAAGCGATCGAGAGCCAAAATCAAATTCTCGAAAGAGAGAATCAACTTGGGAGCGAACTTCAGTTCCGAATACAAACTGCACCATTATTACCAAACCTGTACCATATAAAACTAAATTGGAATAAGGATGTTTGGGAAAAGCTGAAATAGATGTTCGTCTTTTAGAAGCAAAGAACAAAGCTGATAAAATGCTCAAAGCAATTACCAAGGCCACCAGCAAATGGATGCTGATAATAAAAGGTTTTAAGTCTGAAGAAACCACCCTTGACCCAAGCCAACCCTGAAATAGAACAAGGATTAAAGAAGCCATACTATAAAAGACAGACAACTTTTTTCCCTTCTGGAAAAGAGAAGATACAGCTTGAACCAAGATTGAAAAACCAATAAGAACTCCCAACAACCTGTTCAAATATTCGGTCCAGGTCTTAACAGGGTTAAAAATCACTTTACCATTTTCTGAAGACAATGGGTGATTCCAAAACTCAGCAGGGATTTCAGAAATAGAAACCGGTGGAATCCAAAGACCAAAACACTTAGGCCAATCCGGGCAACCCATACCCGCTCCAGTGCTTCTAACTACACCGCCAATAAGAACTAAAAAAAGAACTAAAAAGAAGGAGGTCCTAAGGGACCTCCTGTAAAACTTTTCGCTCCTGTTAGAATCAGGCATGCACTTTTGTTGTACTCTCTTCTACCGGATCTACTTCACCTTCAAGGTTAGAAGAACTAGTAGCACTGTAAGGAACCGTTTGCATGATGAAATCTTCCTCAGCGCCAGGCTTGCTGTAATCATAAGGCCAACGGAATACATGAGGAATTTCACCTACCCAGTTACCATGACCAGGATTTACAGGTGTTGTCCACTCCAAAGTATTGGATCTCCAAGGATTCATTGAAGCCCTTCTCCCACGGAAAATACTATAGAAAAAGTTAAATACCAGAATGAACTGAGCAAAGAAAGTAATGATGGCAGCAGTACTAATAAAGGCATTTAAGTCGCCGAAAGTCTTAAAAGTATCATAGCTGGTAAATGAATAATATCTCCTTGGGAAACCTGCAATACCGGTGTAGTGCATTGGGAAGAAGATACAATAGATACCAACAAAAGTCATCCAGAAATGCAGATAGCCCAATTTCTCGTTCATCATTCTGCCGAACATTTTCGGGAACCAATGGTAAACACCAGCCACCATTCCAAAGAATGCAGCAGAACCCATCACAAGGTGGAAGTGGGCTACCACGAAATAAGTATCGTGCAATTGAATGTCAATTGCTGAGTTTCCAAGCGCCACACCCGTTAATCCTCCAGAAATAAAGAAGGATACCAAACCAATTGAGAAAAGCATGGCCGGGGTGAAAACGATATTTCCTCTCCAAAGTGTGGTGATGTAATTAAACGCCTTTACCGCAGATGGAATCGCGATAATCAGGGTCAGGAACATGAAAATAGATCCTAGGAAAGGATTCATACCCGTCACAAACATGTGGTGAGCCCACACAATGAATGAAAGAAGGGTAATGGCCATGATGGACCCAATCATTGCTTTGTAACCAAAAATTGGCTTTCTAGAATTAACCGCAATAATTTCAGAGGTAATACCCAAAGCTGGAAGAATTACAATATACACCTCAGGGTGACCAAGGAACCAGAACAAGTGCTGGAAGAGGATTGGACTTCCTCCCATATTAGGAAGTGCTTCGCCATTAATATAAATTTCAGACAGATAAAAACTTGTACCCAAGCTTCTGTCAAAAAGAAGGAGCAGAGCTGCTGAGAACAAAACAGGAAAAGATAGAATACCTATAATAGCTGTAAAGAAAAATGCCCAAATCGTAAGTGGCAGACGAGAAAAAGTCATGCCTTTGGTTCTCATATTAATAACTGTGGAAACATAGTTGATACTTCCAAGCAAGGAAGAAACAATGAACAATGCCATCGAAAATAACCACATGGTCATACCAGTTCCAGAACCAGGGGAAGCTTGCGGCAAAGCACTTAGAGGTGGATAAATTACCCATCCGCCTGCAGCAGGACCTGTTTCAATAAACATTGACCATAACATCAATACTGAACTGGCAAAGAAGAACCAATAAGAAAGCATGTTAAGAAATCCAGAAGCCATATCCCTTGCACCAATTTGAAGAGGGATAAGGAAGTTGGAAAAAGTACCACTCAAACCTGCTGTTAAAACAAAAAATACCATGATGGTACCATGCATGGTAACCATTGCAAGATAAAATTCAGGATTCAATTTACCATCCTCAATCCAACCTCCTAAAATTGGTTTCAGAATAGACATGTTCATGTCTGGAAAACCCAACTGAAGCCTGAACAATGATGACAAAGTGCCACCAAGAATTGCCCAAATAATCCCAGAAATAAGAAATTGCTTTGCAATTGTCTTGTGATCCTGACTGAAAATATATTTGGTTAAAAAAGTGCCCTCCTCATGGTCGTGGTCATCATGATGATCATGACCATGTGTATCTACGGAACGAGCAGGATTTTGAAGTTCAATACTAGCCATAAGTCTGAAAAATTAATTTGTTTTCGCTACAGATTTAGAAAGTGTGTTTAAAACCGCCAGACCTGTTGTTTTTTTGTTATCAACAATAGACTGCAGTGCAGGTTTCCTTAAGTTGTCTGGTACAGATTTGAGATAGTCGGGGTTCTTAGCCAAAAAAGATTGCTGACTCTTGTTCCAAGCATCAAACTCATCTTCGTCATCCACAACCAATTTCATTCGCATTCCAAAATGTCCTGGTCCACAAACCTCAGTACAGGCAATTTCATAGGTAAACTCAGGATTACCAGTTATTGTTTTCATGTCTGAAGTTGTTTTGGTAGGAATAAACCAAAACTTAGTCGGCATGCCTGGAACCGCATCCATTTTTAAACGGAAATGTGGAGCAAAAACAGAGTGAAGAACATCACGGGCGCGTATTTTGAAAAGAACAGGTTTGTTCACAGGAATATGAACTTCACCAGCCATATAATCATCAAAAGAACTTCTGTCTGTGAAATCAATACCCACTGTATTCAACTCATCTGTTTTCAGGTAATTGTGCTTGCCAAGTTTTTTGTCCTGACCTGGATAACGAACAAGCCAGTTAAATTGCTTTCCAACCAACTCAACCACTACTGCATTTTCAGGTGCCTCCTTGGTAATTGCAGACCAAACTTTCCAGCCATTGAAAACAAGCAGAGAAAGAACAATGGCAGGAATAACAGTCCAGATAAATTCCAACCTATGGTTGACAGGATAAAATAAAGCTTTCCGATTTTCCTTGAATTGATAAAAATATGGGAATGAAAAAAGTAGGATATGGGTGACAATAAAAACTACAGATATAATAGACATTGTAATCCAAAACTGCTGATCGGTCCAAACACCGTGAACTGAAGCAGAATCAGGCAAATAATATTTCCTTGCCCATGTGGATATCCACACAAATCCAGAAACAAGAAACACCAGAAACACTATGAAAAGAAAACCATTTATCTGGTTGCTCAAACCAGCCCTCTTTGAGGAACTTTTTGTAAAAATATCAATTAGAACCTGAGCTCTAACCAAAAGCCCCGCTACAACAAGCAGTAAGATTAGGGCTGTAATTATTAGATAAAACATGGTAATATTTCTTACGAATTAAATGTCATGATGAAGTGATTCCTGAAGCATTGGGTGATTTTTCGCCAAAAGTCCAGCCTTGGAAATCTGGTTGCTAATCACATAAATAAACGCAGAAGCAAAAGTAGTCAGTGTTCCAAACTCAAGGAATCCAAATCCGCTTGTTCCTTTGGTAACACCAGGCATAATCATCAGATAAAAATCTAGCCAATGACCCATCAATATTCCAACAGCTGCAATTTTCAACAAGATTGTATGCCTTTTTGCGTCCCTTGTCATTAAGAACAAAAATGGGAATAAGAAGTTTATAATAATATTGAAAAAAAACAAGAAGCGGTAGTGCCCATCAAATAGGTGCATCCTTTCCTTAAAGTAAATAATCTCCTCAGGAATGTTTGCATAATAAATAAGCAAGAATTGGGCGGTCCAGAGGTATGTCCAAAACACAGAGAAGGCGAACATGAATTTACCCAAGTCATGCAGGTGATTTTGATTCACAAACGGAAGAAGGCCTTTGTCCTTTAACAAAAGGACAGTAAGTGTTACCGTAGCCAGCCCAGAAACCCACCAACTTGCAAAGTGATACCAACCAAACAAAGTAGAATACCAATGTGGATTAATTGACATCGTCCAATCCCAGGCAACCATTGAAGTTGAAACACCGAAAATGATTAAGAATACAGCAGAAAGATTGATTGTCTTATTATAATAAAGCATACCACCTTCCTGATCTTCCTTCAGAGAAAATCCCCGCATGGTTCTCCAAATCATATACCAAAGTGCGAAGAAAAGGACCATTCTAATCAAGAAGAACGGAGTATTGAGAAAACCACTTTTTCCTTTCAAAATCTCATCATGGTCAAGAACATCTGTGTGCGTCCAGTGAAAGATATCGTGACCACCCAGAAGGAAGGTAACAATCATCACAGCGAAAGTAAAAGGTAAAAATGAACCAAAGGCCTCAGGAATTCTTTTAATAGTAACTGACCAACCAGCCCAGGCCACATACTGAACCGCAATAAAAAAGACTCCAACCAAGGAAATACCTGTGAAGAAAATTGCATTCTGCCAAAGAACCGCATAAAGCCTAGCCTGCCAACGAGGAGCATGTACACCATGTCCTTCGCCATGACCAGCAGCTGCGTGAGCATCATGGCCAGAACCAGAATCCATCATAAGCCAAACCAGACCTACGGCAAACATTGCCAGTCCAATAAAAAGCCAAGTAATAACTCGCTTCTTAGCCTCGGGCGAAAATTCGTAGCGCTCGTCGAGGTTGTAATTTGTATTGCTGTGGGAACCCATCGTTTTACTGTGGTGTGGTGCCGAGTGTTTTTACATAATGAACTATTTTCCAGCGCTCATCAGGATTTACCAATGAACCGTGAGGCCACATACGACCTTTACCATGGGTAATCACATGGTAAATATGGCCATCAGAAACAACCTTGGCCTTTGCAACAAGATTGGCAACTCCCTTGTACTGATCGGCTACTTTTCCATCTCCAAGACCACCATCACCATGACAAGCCTTGCAAAAACGCTCATACAAAGCTTTGCCTTCTTCAAGCGTGGCTGGAGAAAGTGCGATTGGGTTGATTAAGGTCTTTGCAGCATAATCAAGACTATCAGCAGGAATGCCATATTGATAAATTTCTTTGGCAAGTTCCCCCTTCTTCATTCCAGAATATTGCTTCCTTGCAATGGTACCTGAAGCAGGCTTCCGCATGTTTTGCCCTCCGGTGTTTACCTTAATGGTATTATAAAACTCGGAATTAGTATCTGCAACTTGCGAAAATGGTTCAAACGCAATGGCATGATACATTTGTGGGGCATATTCAAGACCCGGATCATTAGGGTCTTTTCCGCAGCTAGCCAAAATGGCCAAACTTCCGGTTGCCAATAGAATTCTGGAAAGATTCATTTTAGTGCTTTTCAACAATGTCTTTGATATTAACCTCAGAGGCACCAGCTGACTTGAGCATACTGGTAATTTCCTCCAGAGAAAACTTATCATTTTTGGCCGGATCAAATACAAGGATAAATTTATCATCCGAACTCCTTGGATCAAATATAGTTTTCTGTGATCCTGGCCCAAGCCCTGAAGCAAGTAGAAATGTGCCTACCATGCCAAGTGCAGCAAATAAAACTGTCAACTCGAAGGATACAGGAATAAAAGAAGGAAAAGCCAAATGAGGTTTTCCACCAATATTCATCGGCCAATCGTAACCAAGGGTAGAAATCTGCAAAGTAAGAGCACAAGTTAAACCCGTAGCACCAAACATAAAGGCAACCTGAGGGAGCCTACTTCGGTTTAATCCCAAGGCACCATCGATTCCGTGAATAGGAAAAGGAGTAAATGCTTCTACAATTTTCAAACCTTGTTCACGAAGGGATCTGATGGCATTCAACAGAACATCATCGTCATCAAAAACTCCAACTAAATAACTTTTTACTTCAGACATGATTCTTACGAGTGATGTGTAACCGACTCTTTATCAGACACCGCGGAACCAGTTTTTCCGTGACCTGTCTGTACATCACCGGATGACTTTAGAATGGCTTTCACTTCTGCCATATTGATAACAGGCAGAAACTTTGAGAACAAAAGGAACAATGTAAAGAACAAACCAAAGGAGTTTGCATAATCCCCAATATCGAACCAGGTTGGTGAAAAGTAAGCCCAACTTGATGGAATATAATCCCTGTGAAGAGAAGTTACAATAATTACAAATCGCTCAAACCACATTCCTACATTCACAATAATGGAAAGAACAAAAGTGGCAAGAATGCTTCTGCGAACGGATCTGAACCAGAACAATTGAGGAGAAATTACATTACAAGTCATCATTGCCCAATATGACCACCAATATGGACCAGTGGCACGGTTGATAAATGCATAACCCTCGTACTCAACACCGCTATACCATGCAATGAAAAATTCTGTGATGTAAGCCACACCCACAATAGAACCTGTCAGGGTAATTACCTTGTTCATTGACTCAATGTGGGCAAGCGTTATGTAATCCTCCATTTTGAAAACCTTACGGGTAATCAACATGAGGGTCAGTACCATGGCGAAACCAGAGAAGATGGCACCAGCTACAAAATATGGAGGGAAGATGGTTGTGTGCCAACCCGGAATAACTGAGGTGGCGAAGTCCATACTTACAATTGTGTGTACAGAAAGTACAAGAGGAGTTGAAAGCCCTGCTAAAACCAATGAAACTGCCTCAAAACGAGACCAATCCTTGGCTGAACCATTCCAGCCAAAAGACATAATCCCATAAATTAAGCGGGAGATTTTGTTTGTTGCCCTGTCGCGAATTGTAGCAAGATCAGGAATAAGACCGATGTACCAGAAAACAACAGAAACGGTTAGATAAGTCGAAATGGCAAATACATCCCATACCAATGGAGAGTTGAAATTCACCCACAATGAACCGTACGTATTTCCTAACGGAAGTGCCCAATGACCCAACCACGGACGACCCATGTGAAGCAAAATAAAGGAAGCAGCACATAGTACCGCAAATATGGTCATAGCTTCGGCTGCCCTATTAATGGAAGTTCTCCATTTCTGACGGAACAAAAGCAAAATTGCAGAAATGAGGGTACCAGCGTGACCGATACCAACCCACCAAACGAAGTTGGTGATATCCCAAGCCCAACCTACAGTCTTATTCAGACCCCAAACCCCGATCCCCACAAACCAAGTGTACATGACGCAGAATACGCCTACACCCAAAAGGAGGACAGAAATTGTGAAAGCGATTATCCAGCTTTTGGATGGTTTGCCTTCAACCTGACGGCAAATATCATTTGTAATGTCCGCCCAGGTCTTTCCACCATTTATCAGCGGCTCTCTTACTGAAGAAGTTACATTCATAGGACTCCTTTGTTAGGCTTTGTTTCGAACTTTAGTGAGATACACAATCGAAGGATTGGTATTGATTTCTTCAAGCAGAGTATAGGCCCTACCATCCTTGTGCTCAGAAAGCAACTTGAAAATATTACTTTCTTTATTGGCCATATCTCCAAAAGTTATGGCTTCAGAAGGACAAGCCTGAGCACATGCTGTAATGATTTCACCATCAACAGGCCTGCGGCTTTCTTTCTTTGCATAAAGTTTACCTTCCTGAATCCTCTGAACGCACATTGAGCATTTTTCCATTACGCCACGGGCACGAACAGTTACATCTGGATTAAGGACCATTTTACCCAAGTTGTTGTTCACATTGTAATCGAACTCAGAGTTCTCAGGATAACTGAACCAGTTGAACCTTCTTACTTTGTAAGGACAGTTGTTGGCGCAATACCTTGTTCCAATGCAACGGTTGTAAGTCATCTGGTTAATGCCTTCTGTGCTATGCGTTGTGGCAAGTACAGGACATACAGTTTCACAAGGTGCATTGTTGCAATGCTGACACATTAAAGGCTGGAAAACAACTTCCGGATCATCAGAAGGTACCTCCATTTGGCCATACATATCAATCGTGCCAACACCGGTTTCCTCCGCTTTGGCCTTGCTCATATCAGATTTGTAATAACGGTCAATCCGAATCCAGTGCATTTCGCGACGGTTCAGGACTTCTTCTTTTCCAACTACAGGAACATTATTCTCTGCAGTACAAGCCATTACACAAGCGCCGCAACCGAAACATGTATTTAGATCGACAACCATGCTCCACATATGGTTAGGACGCTTATTTGGTCCTTTGGCCATTGCATTCGGAACTCTCTCTACCTCATCACTAAACCAAAGAGAGAAATTCTTTGCAGGCTCTTCGCCATTTGGTGTGGTAATTTTTGGGAAATAACGGCCATCTTTTTCGTCTTTAGAATAACGAGCAAGTGTCGTTTCCTGAATAACTGGCCTACCCATCACTGTGTGGTGGGTCTGAACGTGTGCTACTCGATGTTCATCAGTTGATTTTTCAACAGTGGCATTGGCAATTGAATAATTAAGCACACCACTCTCAAGCTTGATAAGCGGGTAAACATTTGCACCAACACCTTTTCCGGTCTTTCCGGTTTCGGTACGACCAAAACCGATAGCGATACCGAGGCTGTTACTTTGCTGACCTGGCTGAACCAAAGCAGGAACCTGAACAGACTTCCCTCCTACCTTCAAAGTAACTTTGGTGGTAGTACCTTCGGTCACTTTGATGCCAAGTTCTTTGGCCAATGCCATTGGAATCACAAGGTAGTTTTCCCAACAAGCGCGGGTAACAGGATCAGGAAATTCCTGAAGCCAAGGATTATTTGCCTGAGCACCAGAGCCCATGCCAACCTTTTCATAAACTACTAAATCAAATCCTGCTGCTCCACCTTTGTAAGAATCAGAGATTTGGGCATCAATTCCTGAAAGAGAAAGACTGAAATTTGGCTCCGGTAGTGAAGAAGTTGTAACGACTGGAGCAGGAGCAGGGGCAGTAGTATCACCTACGGCAACAGTATTTTGTGCTGCCCTTGGGTCTACACCATTTACTTCAAAAACGCCATCATGAAGCGAGTAATTCCAAAAATCTTTAAAGTTGGAATACCCCAATTTCTGCTTTGGATAAAGATTGGTCTTCCAACATCCTTTTACAAAATCAAAATAAGAACCTGAAATCTCAGCCCAAACCATCAAAGATTCCTCTGCCTGACGAGTTTTATATATTGGAGAAATGGCAGGCTGAATAAGAGAGAAACAATCTTTTCTTGGTTCTGCATCACCCCAAGCCTCAAGAAAATAGTGGTTTGGAGCGACTAGTTTACATGCAGCTGAAGTCTCATCTGGTGCATATGCGAATGAAAGTGAAAGTGCTGTCTTTCCCATTGCAGCCTTGATTTCAGCACCACGAGGATGGTCATATACTGGATTGCAATCCATAAACATAACCACTGACGCAGATCCGGAAGCAAGTGCATCAACAAATGCGCCCATCGCGGTGTCATCTCCCTTTTTGATATAGGAAGGGGAGACAAAAGAAACTGTGCTTCCCAAATTACCCAACATTTGGTTAATTTGAAGAGCAAGTTTCTGCAGGTTTTTATCGTTTGAACCATCGACAACCAAACCTGAGCCACGGTGGGCAATCAAATCCTGGGCTGCCTGCTTGATCCATTTGTTATTTTTTGGTGCAGGTGTGTTAAGAGTTGCAGCACCTGTCGCACTTGCTATTTCATTGTAAAGTGCTGCCATTACCAAACCTTTTTCAGAAGGCCGGATAGAAGAACGATAATCAGCATTTGCACCCGTCTGAGACATCAGAGATTCAAAAGCATAAAGCTTTGACATCTCCTTATTTTTAGGTCCAACCCGACGGGTTTTGGCAAACTGCCTGCTGTATTCGGTAGAAGAAAGCCAGGAACCCAAGAAGTCAGCTCCGAAGCTCACAACAACCTTTGATTTTGAAAAATCATAATTCGGCAAAGCACGAAGGCCAGTGGCTTCTTTGCTTGCCTCTAAAAGACCATGCGCTGAATAAGCATCGTATTGAACATGCTTCACATTACCAAAAGCACCAATAAACGAAGCTATTGCAGCATTGGAAGAAGGACTGATATTAGTACCTGAAACCAAGTAAATTGTCTGACCAGATGCTTTTGCTGCCTCCAAAGCTGCTTTTACTTCTGCATCCAAAGCCGACCATTCAATGTCAGCATTTCCCTTACGGGGATTTTTGTATCGATTGTTGTCGTACAAACCCAGAACAGATGCCTGAGTTTTTACACTTGTACCTCCACCAGATACAGAAGAAAGCTTATTTCCTTCAATCTTGATTGGACGGCCCTCCCTGGTTTTAACAAGGATAGAGCAATAATCACCGCCGTCAAAGAATGAAGACGCATAGTAGTTGGCTATGCTCGGATCATATTCCTCTGGCTTATTGAGAAATGGAATTGCATGCTTTACAGGTGCTTCGCAGGCGGCCAGAGAAACGGCAGCCACACTAAAGCCCATTACCTTAAGAAAATCCCTCCTGTCGGGGGCTGCATTCTTTTCCTCTTCGGAGGGCATGTTGAATTCTTTCTCAGAATTCTTGACAAACTCGAGGTCATTACTGAGCTCCTCGTAACCCCTCCAGTAAATTGTATTGTTTTCCTTGCTCATCGCAATTTAGTGTTGCCTTTTCTGAATGGTATTAATAGTGACACTTAGAGCACTCAAGTCCTCCAATGTCTTCTACTTTCATTTTTCCTGTTCCGTATTTAGTTTGATGGATTTCCACCATCTTATCATAGTAGGCATTGCCCCCTGATTTAACCACGGTTTCCCTGTGGCAATTGATACACCAACCCATGGTAAGTGGTGAGAACTGTTGAACCACTTCCATCTCTTGAACTGGTCCATGACATTTTTGACACTCAATTCCACCCACTTTAACGTGCTGAGCGTGGTTAAAATATGCCAAGTCTGGTAGATTGTGAATCCTAACCCATTTGATTGGTTGGTTCTTTTCAACAGCACGCCAGATTTTCTTAATCTCAGGAGACTCTGTCTTAATTACATTATGGCAGTTGAGACAGGTATTGGCTGCAGGAATTGTAGCCGATTTGCCTCTGTTGACTCCAGTGTGGCAATAGTTACAATCAATCTCATACATACCAGCATGGAGCTTGTGTGAAAAAGCAATTGGTTGGTCCGGTGCATATCCCTGCTGAATTCCAACCGCATAAACCTGATCAAAAACTGTTTTTCCAATAACTACAACAAACACGAAAGCGACAACGCCTTTGAAAAGCGGATGATTGAATAAAACCGACCAATCGATTTTGCCTTCCATCTGATCAAGATCGTCTTCACTTAGATCTTCCCTCTTGGTTCCAAGAATTCTGGAAACCAAGTTGATTACAACTACAAGGAGAATAATTACCACCACAAGGGTAAGGAGCAAAATTCCGATAACCGGAGCTAAAAGGCCAGATGAGTCATCTCCGGAAGTTGAACTTGCACTGGCAGCCGCATCGGTCCCAGCTACA